>JANOOW010000328.1:0-2653 GCA_031421555.1 Hyphomicrobiaceae bacterium
CGTGACGCTCCGCCACGCGCAACACCTCGTCCTTCACCGGACACGCATCTGCATCGACATATATCGCCATGGATTCAAGCTTCTAGGACTTAACGACGGTTGCGGTTGTAGACTTCAAGCACTTGATTGTTCGCCTCGAAAAAAACTCAAAAGTTACGCTCCCATACAGCGCGCATTTCTTGCCACTGCGCATTCGTCAATTCCTTGCCTGCAATCATTTCGGCGGCCTGCCGTGCGGTAGCGACATTGAAACCAACGCGTCTAATCGTGATCAATATCCTGCGAACCACGACGTCTTGACGCGTGAGTTTCAGATCATTCATCTTGTCCAGTAGACGGACGAAATCGCGCCGCTTGAGAAGCTTCTCTAATTCGGCAACCTCATGCTGAGGTAACTGCCTATTATCGCGTTTTTCAATCTCATTAAGCAGAGCGTCAAGTTCGAGCACCTCCTTATCAATGAGTTGAGACGCCGAAGCATTCAAGTGGCGGGCGCGAAGCCAATTGGAGATGTTGATGACCAACACAACCGGCGTGGCAAATATCGAAATCACGCCCCACCAGCCAAGGAACAACGTCGTCACGGTATACTCTCTGAAATACTTGCGCACGCAGTCGCGACAGAATTGGCCGCTAATACGTTTGTGAAAGAACATCACAACGGCACCGATATGTTGCACGAAGAGCACCTGCTGCGTTGGCGCCTCGATTCCGCAGCCCTGACAAGCCATCCTCTCGCCCCCTAACTATCTGGCGGCCCTTGACCTGCGGGGCATAGCCCTGGGCTGCGATCAACGGCCCAATTTCGAAAAAAAACTGCCACGGAACGAACGTCGCGATTTTTGCCACATCTGCGTGAGTAGCAATGGCCTTGCTCACAACAGCAAGTCGAACGGCATCGTCCTACAAAATTCTGTCGCACACAACGCTGGGTCAATACACAACGCTTAGGATATAGCAAAGCGGCATTCGCGCGGGATCAGCTTGTCGCAGTGTATGATTGGAGCACGATCTTGTCCCCTCTCCCCGTAGCGCCTTTCGCGCGTGCGGGGAGAGGGCTAGGGTGAGGGGCTTGCTCGAACTCCGAGACACTTCGCAAATGCGCACCACTCAAACTTGGCGAACGAACCGATCGCGCGTTCTGCGATCGAACTCCACGTCAGCGGAGGATCTAATCTGGTCGGAGCTTCGCGGCCGCCGGTTGGGTGGATTGAAGTTCGTGCGGCAGTGCCCGGTCGGACCATTCTTCGCCGATTTCGTCTGCCGCGAGAACAAGATTATCGTCGAAATCGACGGCGGCACGCATGGCACAGAAACCGAGGTTGCCCGCGACCAAACGCGATCAGCCTATCTGCTTGCGGTAGGCTTTCGCATTTTTCGTGTCCACAACCAGGACGTTTACGACAACATCGACGGCGTGCTCGATACGCTGCTCGCGTCGGTTCGCGGAGAGGTGGCTTGGGCTGACGATGTGCCGGACGCTGCCCCTCACCCCAACCCTCTCCCCGTCAAGTGCAGAGACGGGGAGAGGGGGTAAAAGGCATCCCCTCTCCCCGTGGCGCCTATCGCGCGTAGGGGGAGAGGGCTAGGGTGAGGGGAGGCAGCTTGCTCGAATCCCGAGACTCATCGTTCGCGCTACAATGCCCGCTACCGCGTCCCCAACTCCTTCAACCCGCGGCGGATGAGTTTGGCGGTGTCGGCGCCATCGCCTAGCTCGCCCATCGCGACGGCGACGGCTTGGGCTGCTTGGCTTGGTTGATAGCCGAGGTTGGTCAACGCCGAGATCGCCTCGGCGGCGGCGTTGTCTTGGGGGCGCGGCGTACCGGCCGACTTGCTTTTGCCGGCGGAGGCAACGGGCACATTCAAGCCTGCGACGCTCAATGCCGGTGCTTTATCCTTCAGTTCCATGACGATGCGTTGCGCAAGCTTCTTGCCGATACCGGGCGTTTCCTCGACGGCGGCCCAATTCTGCAAGGCGATCGCGTTCGCCAAATCCTGTGTCGACAGCGTGCCGAGCAGCGCCAGCGCGACCTTCGAGCCGACGCCCTGGATCCCCTGCAACGTGCGGAACCAACTGCGCTCGACCTCACTCGTGAAGCCGAACAGGCGGATGTAGTCCTCGCGCACGTGGGTATCGATAACGAGGCTGACGACCTGCCCGGGATCCATTTGCCGCAAGGTTCGCGACGAGCACGACACATCATAGCCGACGCCATTGACGTCGATGATGGCATGAGCTTCACCGATCGCATCGACGATGCCGCGCAGCTTGCCGATCATACCGCTTCTCTCAGTGCACGCAGCGCGCGCGCCTGCGGACTGGTGCGGTGATTGGCATGGCAGATGGCGATCGCCAATGCGTCGGCTTCGTCGGCGCTCTCGAATTTCGCTTTCGGCAGCAGAAATCCGATCATCGCCTGGATCTGCTTTTTCTCGGCGTGCCCCGCACCCACCACCGTCTTCTTGATGACATTCGCCGCGTACTCGGCGACCGGCAGTCCCTTCATGGCCGGCGCCAGCATCGCCATGCCGCGTGCCTGGCCGAGCTTTAAAGTCGAGCGCGCATCCTTGTTGACGAACGTCTCCTCGACCGAGGCTTCGTGCGGGCTGAAAGTCGCGATCACCGTGACCAGCCCTTGGTAGATTTCGCGCA
>JANOOW010000329.1:0-4046 GCA_031421555.1 Hyphomicrobiaceae bacterium
ATCAACGTCGAACCTGATCTGGAGCACTTCAGCGGCATCGTGCCGTGCGGGGTCAGCCAGCATGGCGTGACGAGCCTGGCCGATCTTGGATTGGTGGTGTCGATGCCCGATGTGGATATCGCGCTGGCCGCCGCATTCGAACGCGTGGTCGGCCCAGTCCAGCGCGTGACCTCGCCCATCTGAACTGACCCGGCTTCTGGGAATTATTGCGGCTGCTTTGGCGGGATAGTTGGGGAAGGGGCGGCAGGCGCCGGAGCACCGGGGGCCGGAGTGGGCGTGGTTTCCGCCGGGGCATCCGGACCATCGTAATAGAGATAACCATCCTCGATCGATACCACCTCGGTACCTTCGAGTTCGTACTCGTCGTTTTCACTGTCGTTCAAGCGAACGACGCATCCCTTCAAGCAGATGTTTTCGATAACCGCTGCCGCTTTCAAGGCGTGGTCGGTTTTGGTTTCACCCTCGATGACGGTGATCTTGTGATCCTTGTCGTCGCGATTGGTGATCGAGATCGCGCTGGCTGAGGTGCTGGACACGGCGAGCGTGGCAGCCGCTGAAACGAAGAAGACGAAGGCGCCAACAAGTGAGGAAGAGAGGTGTTTACGCTCGAACTTCATACTAGCTGGTCCTTCGCCTGATGCCTTGCGGCAGCTTACTTCTTCTTCTTTGCAGCTGGCTTCTTGGCAGGAGCCTTGGCAGCTGGCTTCTTCGCAGCGGTCTTCTTTGCAGGAGCCTTCATGTCAGTCGTCCTTCTCTCTTGTTTATGATGCCTCGTCGTACTGCGAGGCTCTTCGCCCGATATCAAACGACTCGGGCTATTGTCACAATCAAGAGATTCACATGTGCGGGCAAACGGATTTTTTCGGTGACCGCTATCGAAGTTTTCGATAGACGATCTCATGTCCTAGTTATGGACGAAACCGGGGCTTTGCACAAGTTGGGCGCGCGCCCATGCGCCGGGTCACTTGATCCACTGAGAATACTATCGAGCCGGTTGCGTCATGGACATCATTCTTGCCCGCACTTTCTTGATGGTCGCCGACACCGGCAGCTTCATCGATGCCGCCCGGAAAATGAATGTCACCCAGTCGACCGTGAGCGCCCGCATCAAGGGGCTGGAGGACTCGCTTGGCCGCCCGCTGTTCGACCGCTCGAACAACGGCGCGACGCTGACGGGGGCCGGCAACCAATTCCAAAAGCATGCGCTCGCCATGGTCCGCGTATGGCAGCGCGCGCAGCTCGAAGTCGGGCTATCAGCACAGCATCGTGATCACCTGGCGGTTGGCGCCGGCTGGAGCTTGTGGGAGGGCTTTCTGCTGAAATGGGTGTCGTGGCTACGCCTCAACATCCCTGATATCGCCGTGTCGGCCAGTGCCGCTTCGGCCAACGATCTGACCCAGCGCCTCGTCGAAGGCACCTTGGACCTGGCCGTCATGTACCGGCCGAGCCAGCCACCGGGCTTGATGATCGAGCATCTGTTCGACGAGCAGATCGTCCAAGTATCCAGTCAACCGACGGGCGCCCGGCGTGGCAACGACGAGTACGTGTTCGTCGACTGGGGCCCCGATTTCCAGCTAGACCATGCGGCGGCCTACCCGGAATTGGTCCAAACCGGACTGAACCTCGACATCGGCTCACTCAGTGTCGATTTCCTGTTAACCAACGTGGCATCGGGATACTTCCCGCTTCGTCTCGTGAAAACGCACATCGCGCGAGGTCGTTTACGGCTCAACAAGCGAGCGCGCAAATTCGTCTACCCGGTGTTCATGGTCTACCCGGAGGATCGCGACGAGGCAGCCTACGAGCCGATCCTGGAAGGGTTGCGCAAAGCCGTTTCCAGCCTGCGCCAACCCTGACCAACCCCGGCTCGCCTCAATAACCGAGCGCAACACCGTCCTTGCGGGCATCCGAGGCGCCGATCAGCGTGCCGTTCGCCCGATCGAAGGCGACCATCTGGCCGCCGCCCCATGGGTCCGGACGAACGGCGATTTTGTGACCCATCAGCGCCATCCGCTCGGCGGTGGCAGCTGGCACCGACGACTCGATCTGCACGTCTTCGCCCTCGAAGAACATGCGCGGGCAGTCGATCGCTTCCTGCGGATCGAGGCCGTAGTCGAGTAGGTTCGTCATCATGTAGACGTGGCCGATCGGCTGGAAAGCTGCCCCCATGACCCCGAACGAGGCGAACGGCATGCCGTCCTTCATGGCCATCGCCGGCACCAGCGTATGCATCGGCCGCTTACCCGGCGCGATGCAGTTGGGATGCTTCGGATCGAGCACGAAGCCTTGGCCGCGATTGTGGAACACAACGCCCGTTTTCTTGGTGGCGAGGCCCGCACCGAAGCCGGCGTAGACCGAGTTGATGAACGATACGGCCATGCCGTTCTCGTCGGCGATCGAAAAGCAGACGGTGTCCGAACCCGCAGGCTTTGGCACCGGTCCGAGGTCGGGCGTGCAGCGGCTGCGATCGATGCGCTTCACCAGCTTCCCGATCGTCGCATCGGCGAGCATGAACTCTACCGGAACCTCGGCCATCGCCGGGTCGGCGACATACGCATCGCGCATGGCATAGGCGAGGCGTGCCGCCTCCATCATCACGTGGTAGCGCTCAGGTGCAGTTGGACTCTCCGATAGGCGGCCCATCTTCTCGAGCATCTTCAGCATGATCAGCGCGACGATGCCGTGGTTGTTCGGCGGCAACTCCCAGAGATCAACGCCCTTATAATTGACCGCAATCGGGTCGACATAGGAGCAGCGCTGATTGGCGAAATCTTCAAGCGTGTGCAAGCCGCCAAGGGCCTGCAGTTCGGCGACGATGTCGGCGGCGACCGGTCCGGCATAGAAGCCGTCGCGTCCGTCCCTGGCGATGGCTTTCAAGGTGTTGGCCAGCGCCTTGAAGTGCCAGATGTCACCAGCCTTCGGTGGCTTGCCCTCGTGCAACAGATGTTGCGTCGCGCCGCCATTGGCTTTGAGTTTTGCGACACTGCCGCCCCAGTCAGCGGCGACGCGCGGGGCGACGACGAAGCCATTCTCGGCATAGTCGATGGCCGGTGCCAAGAGGTCGCTGAGCTTTTTGGTGCCGTGATCCGCCAACAACGTCGTCCAGCCATCAATCGATCCCGGCACGGTCACTGCGTGCGGGCTTTGCAGCGGAATGTCCTTGATGCCTTTGTCCGCGTACCATTTCGCGGTGGCAGCTTTCGGCGCTAGGCCGGATGCATTCAGGGCGATCGGCTTCTGTCCGGGCTTGGCGACAATCGCGAAACAGTCGCCGCCGATGCCGGTCATCGGGTGCTCGACAACGCATAAGACGGCAACGGTGGCGATCGCGGCGTCGACCGCATTACCACCCTGCTTCAGCACGGCCATCGCCGCTTCGGTTGCGAGCGGATGGGACGTCGCCACCATGGCGCGGCGGGCGTACACCGGTGACCGACCTGGAACATGCAAACTGCGCATCACGTGACCCTTGCAACAACTGTTGAGCACTCTTAGCGACGCCGCGATAGAGCGTTGCCGCCGACGCCGCTGTCAAGGCCCGGACCGAGGCAGGTCATATGACGGGAGCGCAATGCGGTTCAGACGGGCAGGGCGCCGCCGTGCCGCCGACGTGAGGCTGTCGGTTCGGAGCGCGCAGGCAATGCTGCTGGCGGTGCAACGGGTGCCGCCAGTTCGATGCTGGGTGCCATTACGGGCTGGACAGCCGCTGTTAGGTCCAACGGCGGTTTCCCGTCAGATGGCTCGTGCCGCTCGTCAGCGGTGCCCAAATTCGCTTCCGCTGCGCTGGATCGCTCCGCGTCGCGCTTGGCCTCGGCTTCGGCCAACTTTTTGGCGTCCTCGCCGAACACGCTTTGAGTCGCCTGCGCCATCCAGACGCTCGTGTCCGTGCCTTCGGCGAGTTCCTGGTACAGCCCGTGGATGCCGCCGGGCATGTTGAAGTCCCACTGGTTCTCGGCCACCTCAACGAAGTCGCGGATCGCCGGATCCAAGCTCCACATCTTCCGCAGGGCAAGCTTTTGCAGCGCCTCCGGCACGCCCTTCTGCAG
>JANOOW010000330.1:0-4157 GCA_031421555.1 Hyphomicrobiaceae bacterium
AATGGCCCGTTGTGATCGCATCGCAGCTCCCCGCCGCCAATACAGGATCTCGCAAACTCAAAATCTAATCGGAAAACTACAGCCAGCGAGACTGTCGCTCCGATGCTAGCGATTTAGATGCGCCGGTGCTAGCTCTGTTCAAATAGATGACGATCCCCGCAAGTAAAACTCGAGGCGTTGCAATGCCGTTTCCTCATCGATCGGTCGTGATCGCTTCCGGGTTCGTTAGCGTGAGCATGATGATCGCGGTGACGTTTGCGCAATCGCAACACGCATCTCCGCCACCTCCTCCGACGCTACGCATCAGCTCCCCTTTCGCCGCACCGTTGTGGCGGATCGACGTCGACCGGAACGAAACGACAGTGGTGTCGTCGTCGGCCTACAAGGCAGTCACCATCTGGCCGGTAGCCGACCCCAATTTGCCGAGAATCGTCCGGGTGCCGTTGCGCGACGAGCAGCGGCGCCGCGCCCACGGCGTTGCCATTGCTCCCGATGGCGATATCATCGCCTATGGTGTGCCGCCACTAGCAGAGTCGAACGGCACGCCGATCCCTGGAACCGCGCGCATTTATGTCGCCAGTGCGAGTGACGGCAAGCTGGAGCAGATCATCCAGGCCGACGTGCCTACCCGCCCGCAGGCGCTGAAGTTTTCGGCGGATGGTGCCCATCTCGGCGCGGTTCTTTCCAGCGGCTGCGGCGTACGGGTCTGGGAGACGCGCTCATGGTCACTGGTGACAGCCGATGACGAAGGTTATGCTGGTGCCGGTGCAAGCTGCTGTCTGGACGGACCCGCTGCGGCGCAGTGCAACGGCTTGCCGGACACTACTGAAATCGCCTTCGCCGGAACGCCAGCTGCGCCGGTCCTGATTGCGTCTGGCGATACCGGCGTCAGAACCTATGCGCTCGATGGCGGCCGTTTCGTGCGACGGTCGATCGCCACGCCCGCCTCGATCGGCCTCGAACGACCCGAGGGTCTGGCCGTCAGCCCCGACGGTAAGGCGGTCGCCGTTGCGGATCGCCGCGCCAGGGGCGCCGAACGGTCCGACGCGGCCATCGTCTTGCGCGTCGCCGTCCTCACGCTCGATAACTTGAAACCGCTCCGTGCGCCTTACGAGATCACCATGGCATCCCCGGCGCTGTCGTTTTCAGCTTACCTCGATCCGGTGCAGGTACCTGATGCTCGCCTGTTCAGTCTGCCTCGGCTTGCGTGGATCAGCGATGGTGGCAACGAATGGATTTATGCGGGCGGGTTCTTCGCGTGCGAGGCAGGCCGCCGCGATTTGGTGCAACCGGCGGCAAATTCAAGGGCAGATATCTGCATCGTCCGATGGTCGGCGACGCGGCCAGCCGAACTGCCGCGGTTCATTCCCCATGGTACCGATCGCGTCATGGACCTGGTGCCCCTCGTGAAAACGGCATCGCTGCTGGTGGCGACGCAACGCTCGATTACCGCAATCGGCCGCGATGGTGTGCCTGCAGTCAAGCCTGACGGCGTCGCTTTCGTTCAGCGCAATCAAGCCGCCGACTTTCGCGGGGGCGCAAGAGAGTTTCACATCTCGGCCGACGCCAATAAGTTGTCGTTCGACGATTATTCGAGCACCATTGCTGCACCGATGCGGCTGCAATTCGATGCAGCGGCGCTGATCCTGGCTGAACGCTCTGACCCGGAGCAGACGCCGATCGCGCCGTCGCAAGATGTCAACATACTCGGTGACCCGTCGGTACCTAGTGACCCGCGGCGCAATCGCTGGTGGCTTAATACCGAAGGCCCGCCGCGCTTCCTCGGACAACCCGTGGTAGACGGCCGGCTCGACAAGGACGACATCCATCGTGCCGCAGCTATTAATCTCGAGAGCCGAATCGCGGTTGTCGGCAGTGCAAATTTCCTCCGCATCGTCGGATTTGGCGACGGTGCTCCGAAGATCCGTTGTGAGTTGCCGATTTCCGAGGAAGCCTACCGCGTCAACATCACGCCCGACGCATCCATCATCGTCGCTGGTCATAGCGATGGCGCGCTCCGCTGGTACCGGCATTCGGCCTTCGCCGATAGCTGCCGCATCGATCTCGTCCTGTCCGTCTATATCGCTCGCACGGCCAATGGCGAATGGACTTGGATCGCCTGGGTGCCAGGCGGCGAATTTGCCAATGAACCGCGGGCGCAAAACCTGATGTCGTGGCAGGTCACGGATGCTGCAGGCGCCGTAAAGTCAGTGAAATTTGGCCAGCAGTTGGCCTGGTACAAGAGCAGGCACGTCGCGAGCGCAGTAGCGGCAGCACGCGCACGACCGGTCGCCATGGCCAGCGCCGAACCACGCATCGCTCCGGCACTGGCGCAACAGATCGCCAACAACGCCGCCACTCATATCGTAACGGTTGTCTCTCTGATCGATCGTACCGAGAATGAAGTGTTCCGCTATCGCATCAAGGTCGCGGCGGCATCGGGCTGGCCAAAAGAACTCACCGCCCGGACAGGCGAGGGAAACGCAGTTCAGATCGTGCCGTCTGGCATCGCGACGACGGGCCAAGGAAAACCGGTCGAGGCGCTGGCGGTCCAGGCTGCGGGATTGCTCGAGTTCAATCTCGTTCTGCCGGTCGCAGCGCGCCGCCAGCAAGGCGCCGTCGATCTGTGTTTCTTTCTCGATGGCGCGTCCCAGGTCTGCCGCGCGATCCAGTGGGCCGGGCCGGTCGCGCCCCAACCCCCGCGGCGATTGTGGGCGATCATTGCCGGCTTTTCGAAGTACGAGGCGGCCGACATGGGACTGAGGTATGCGCAAAACGACGCGATAGATTTTGCCCGTTTGTTTGTCGATGATTTCAAGAGGCGCGGCGAGAACGGTAAGCCGGTCGCCGCCAACGACTTCGCGAGCATTCATATTGACCTCGCCATCTCGGCCAGCTCGCCGCTGGCCGAGATGGAGGCGGCAAAACTCGGTGAACATGCCTACGTGCGGCTCCGGCAGCCGTCACGGCAGGGGTTACTGGATGCGTTTGCCGACCTGGTCGCGCGCAGCCGGACCGAAGAAATGGCAAACGACCTGTTCGTGTTCTATTTCTCCGGCCATGGTTTTGCCAACCCGTTCGCCACCGATCGCGGCCTGAGCGCGCTTTCGACACCGGCGACCTCGGGCGACGTGACGGCAGAAAATTTTGCCGCAACGACCTTTCGCAGCGATGAGCTGATCGCTTTCATCGACCAGATCAAAGCCCAGAAACTGGTGATCATCGATGCCTGCCGGACACCGCCGAGTTCAGTCAGGCATTCGCCCTTCGAGGCCGGTGCACTGACCGCGGAGTTTGCCGCGGGCGCGCTGACGACCTATTTCTTCTTCTCGGCGAAGGGCGGTCAATTCTCGGTCGAGCAGCCCGATTTTGCCCACGATACGACTAGATCGGCAGGCCAGCAGGGCAATGGCCTATTCACCTATGGGCTGCTCAAGGCGCTAGTGGCGCCGCAGATGCCAGGCTCGCCTTCCGGGCGCAAGCAGCGTGATACCGACGAGATTTTCCGCTACGTCGAGGATCAGGTTTTCGACCTCGCCAACCCACAGAGCATAGCCAAACGGCTCGAGCGATCGCGCTCGCAGCGGATCGTGCAGACCCCCGTCTATGTCGCGGCACGCCCGGTCGAACGTCGTAACGTACCACAGCGGCTGGTCCTGCGAACCTTGGATTAGTGAACTTTCGAGGTTTGCCTCAGCGTAATCCCGCGCGCACTGAAACGTCGCCTCTGAGGCGCGGCTTTCGCGAGAACCGCTCGATGAGCAAAGCCGAATATCGCTCATAGTAACCTGTAACGATCAGCCTGGTTTCGCGCACGCTAGAGGCCGCAACACCAACCGGCAGCGAAAAGTTGACTTCGATTTCATCGTCGGCATTGAGTTCAACGTACCGCCCATCGCGCAACAACAGCGCCGGATTGTCGGGCGCCAGCTCGCGCGAAGAGCCGTCAACTAGCACGATGATGGCGCGCGCCCGCTCGAGATGGGAGCGCTCGAGTTCCTCTTCAACAATTCGAAACCGGCTGACCCAGCCGTCATAGGCGATGGTCTCGGTCTGCTGCTTTAGCCGCGATACGCCGTTATGAATGATTTTTCCCCATCGTTCCCAGCGTTTCTCTTCGTCCCGCCATGCATATAAAATCGGGCACGAGCCTTCGC
>JANOOW010000331.1:0-3338 GCA_031421555.1 Hyphomicrobiaceae bacterium
GAGATCGACTGTATGCGAATGCTGTGCGGCGACATCGATACCGTGCAGGCCACGACGTCAAATGAAGTACGGGGCTTTGCAGTCGAGGATACAGCGGCAGCAGTCATACGGTTCAAGAATGGGGCGCTCGGCACACTGCTCGTTTCGGATACGGCATCGAGCCCATGGTCGTGGGAATTCTCGTCAGGCGAAAACCCATTTTATCCGCGAACATCCGAAGACTGCATTTTCATTGCCGGCACGCGCGGCTCGCTCTCCATACCCTCGCTTGATCTGCACTGGCACGATGCGGGGCAAGAGAGTTGGGCCAATCCGCTCACTCAACGGCGTGCGCAGATTAGTCCCGCCGACCCTTATTACGAGCAGATGAAAAATTTCGCCGGCGTTATCCGGGGGACGGCAAAGCCGGTGCTCTCAGGGCGCGACGGAACCAAGACGCTGGCCGCGACGCTCGCAATTTCGTTGTCGGCAAAAACGGGCGCAGTCGTGCGTCCCGATGATTTTATGTTAAGGGCCGCGCCTGCTTCAACCGCGTAAGTTTTGAGGACAACATGACGACTGCAATGAAGCGAGCCTCGTGCGTCATCGGCTGGCCAGCCAAACATTCCAGGTCGCCGAAGCTGCACGGCTACTGGATCAAGCGCTACGGCATCGATGGTGATTATCGTATCGAGGAAAAATCGCCAGACGAGTTCGCGGTCTTCGTTCGCAATCTTGCAGCAAACGGCTACGTAGGCGCCAATATCACGATGCCGCACAAGGCCGCGGCACTTGCACTGTCCGAGCCGGACGACCGCGCGCGCGCAGTCGGCGCAGCCAACACGCTATGGCTCGACAATGGGAAACTACGCTCCACCAATACCGACGTCGAGGGTTTCATCGATGCGCTCGATGCGGCGGCGCCAGGCTGGGATAGGCGCACGGAAAGCTCGGTCGTGTTGGGCGCAGGCGGCGCGAGTCGAGCCGTGGTTTACGGATTGATCGAGCGCGGCATCAAGACGATCCATATCGTCAACCGCACATACGAGAAGGCGGAAGCCATCCGTGACCGGTTCGGCAAAAGCGTGCAGCCGGCCCGCTGGGAAGATCTGCCTTACTTGTTGAAGGGCTCCAAACTCCTGGTGAATGCGACCTCACTCGGCATGAAGGGCCAGCCGGAACTCGTCGTCGACCTCGGCACGATGGCTAATGACGCGGCCGTGTCCGACATCATTTACGTACCACTGAAGACGCCGCTTTTGATTGCCGCCGAGGAGTGCGGCTTGGCCACATCGAACGGTTTGAGCATGCTACTGCATCAAGCTGTGCGAGGCTTTGAGCTGTGGTTTGGCGTCAGGCCGGAAGTGACGAGCGAGCTGTTTGATCTGCTCAAGGCCGATATAATTCGCACATGATTCCAAAGGGGTCGATCCCCACGAGGGTTGGGGAGGCTTTGCGGCAAGCATCCACTGTTGCTCATCCGGGTCGATCCCGCGTCTCTGGCATACTGATCATCTGCACCCTCGGAGTGTCGGAATGGTAGCATAAGAAGTTTCTGCAACTGCTCTTGAACTCGCATCTAATCAAAGCGACTCCAAGATATTCGGCGATGGCAAGGGTAAGCGCACGCGCGTGTTCAGGGAGCTTCAATTGCACTACCTGTATAACGATCGTTTCGGTTGTCCTCGCAGTCGGAACCTCGCGGCGATATGTGCATAGACGCTTCACGCCTCCGGCCAGCGCGAGGGCCCTAGCGGTGAGGAATCGCTGGCTACTCGCAAGGTGTAGCGAAGACCGTCCCAGGAAATTTTCATCGGCGCTGCTATTGTTCGCTGAACTTGCACTATAAGCGTCAACGCGCGCACGTTGTACCCCTGAGCAGGAGGCGAGTATGGAAGACGACTTTGTTGGTATGAGCCGAAGACAGTTCCTCACCATGGCGGCGAGCATGGCCATGTACGTGCCCCTGTCACTAAACGAAGTCGTTGCGCAGACATCCTTGCGTCGCACTCCCGACGACATACTTGGTCCCTTCTATCCAGCTGGTAAATCGCCAATCACGGGGATAGATCTAACGGCCGGCACATCTGGGCGGGCCGAGGGCCAAGTCGTTCATATCATGGGACGAGTTCTGAACAGGAAAGGAGAGCCGGTTGCGAGAGCCAATTTGGAAATCTGGCAGGCCAACACTCATGGGCGATATACGCACACGGGTGATACTAATCCAGCGCCCCTGGATCCGAACTTCTTAGGTTTCGCGGCGCAAACGACGGACGAGGAGGGTAGGTTCCATTTCAAGACAATTAAGCCTGGGGCGTATCCGACCGGGATAGATGGTTGGACGCGTCCGCCCCACATCCACTTCGACGCAAAGGCGCAAACTGACCGCGTCATCACACAGATGTATTTTGCAGGTGAGCCGCTGAATGATAAAGATGAACTGCTTCTGCGCATTCGTAGAAAAGAAGCCGTCATCGCGAAGCTGCTACCTGCGACGCCCAATCTCGAGCCGGGTTCGCTCATTGCCGCTTGGGATATTGTGCTGACCCAAGGCTGATTCCGCCAGAGGCCGATTGGTCGTCATTGGCTGTTACGTCGAACGGTGAGGATGTAGGTAAATGCGCGGGCCGGGTTTGTGTCAGGGGCGC
Source organism: Hyphomicrobiaceae bacterium (assembly GCA_031421555.1). Classification (GTDB taxonomy): domain Bacteria; phylum Pseudomonadota; class Alphaproteobacteria; order Rhizobiales; family Hyphomicrobiaceae; genus JAKFWF01. Next base: position 2,628 of record JANOOW010000331.1, read on the forward strand.
AGCAATTGCCTAGCGTTCTCCTTGCTTAGATCCCCCCAAGCGGTCCCTTGCCGGGCTGCCGCCAACTACCGGCTGAGTACAACGAGGCCTTGGTCACCTGTTAGATCGGACCGGCACTGATCGCTGAAAGAATCTTCTAAACGGGCGGTGTTCGCGTGCGAAGCTGTCGGCCTGCTTAAATTGCCAGACTGATCACTCTTGCCTCAGTGATAGACATTTCTATCGTTGCGATACTGGGAGCACGCAAATGACCATCTCAATGTCCCCACTCGCTCGAGCCCGAGCCTTTTGCGACGCATTCTCTCTTGAGATACCGATCCTGATGGCACCGATGGCGGGTGCGTCTCCCCCATCGCTTGCCATCGCCGTAGCGAATGCTGGAGGACTCGGCGGCTGCGGCGCATTGCTGATGAAGCCAGATGCGATACAAGCTTGGGCCACGGACGTGCGGGCGCAGACGAACGGATCCTTCCAGGTCAATCTCTGGATACCCGACCCAGCACCGGATCGCGATCGGGCTCATGAGGCACGGGTTAGGGAGTTTCTTGGCCAGTGGGGCCCGGTCGTTGCCCCAGAGGCCGCCGACCTGACTCCGATCGACTTCGCGGCGCAGTGCGAGGCCATGCTCGAGGTCGGGCCGGCGTTGGTATCGTCTATCATGGGCGTTTATCCCCCAGATGTTGTCACTCGCTTCAAGGAAAGGGGCATTCG
>JANOOW010000332.1:0-5383 GCA_031421555.1 Hyphomicrobiaceae bacterium
GCTACGTCGCCTTCGCCGCCCCGGCCCAACGCGATGATCCGTGTGAGGAGATGCGTGCTCAATTCAAGGCCAAGCCTAAATAACCCTGATCGCCCGTCGCGTGAGATTGCTCACAGCCAAGCCGAACGCCCTCGTCCTAACCTGAACCAGCTCGCGTCCGCTGATTTTCAGGAAGGACACTGCAATGGCCCGATATAGCAAGGCACTCGGCGCAACCTCTCTCGTTGCACTCTTCGCATCGAACACAACACTCGCCCAACCGCCGCGCAAGGTCGTGACGATTGCGCACACGTGCAAGCTTCAAGCGGCCGCGGCCGAGGTAATGGCGCTCAAATTTGAGGCGATCGATCCGATCACGATGGTACGCTCCAAGCTACCGGGTCCAGCTTTTCTGGCCGAGACGCGCACCTATCGCACCGAGGTGCTTCGCGTTCACAAAAGCATCGCCGGACTTCGCGCCGGGCAAACGGTCGTGATCCAAGACTTCACCGGCATCGGCGCAGCATCACCGGGCGGTGCATCACATGGCGCAATCGCGGAGACGGTCTTCCTCGCACCCATGAACAACGGCGACTACCGATTCGCGGCACTGGACCGGAGCTTCAAACCGGTCTCACCAGGCCTGTGCCGCGACGGCAATCCGGCACATCAAGAAATCGCCGGGAAACCACCGGCCATGGGACAGCATTGACATCGATTATCATCACACTAGTCAATCCTGTTGCGCTGCACTAAAACGCGCGCATGCCAAAACGTACAGACATCAAGTCGATCCTCATCATCGGCGCGGGCCCGATTGTCATCGGTCAGGCATGCGAATTCGATTACTCCGGAACGCAGGCCTGCAAGGCGCTGCGCGAGGAGGGATATCGCCTCATCCTGGTCAACTCAAATCCGGCGACGATCATGACCGATCCGGAGATGGCGGACGCGACCTACATCGAGCCGATTACACCCGAGATCGTGGCCAAGATCATCGCCCGCGAGCGCCCCGATGCGCTGCTGCCGACAATGGGCGGCCAAACGGCGCTCAACACCGCGCTGGCATTGGAAAAGATGGGCGTCCTCAAGGAATACAATGTCGAGATGATCGGCGCCAAGGCTGAGGCGATCCATAAAGCCGAAGATCGCCTTCTATTCCGCGATTGCATGGACAAGATCGGCTTGGCGACGCCGAAGTCTCGCATGGCGCACACACGCCAGGAGGCAGCCGAAGCGCTCGACGCCATCGGGCTGCCGGCCATCATCCGGCCGTCCTTCACGATGGGCGGAACCGGCGGTGGCATCGCCTACAACCGCACCGAGTTCTTCGAGATCATCGAGCGCGGGCTCGATGCATCGCCGACCTCGCAGGTGCTGGTCGAGGAGAGCGTGCTCGGCTGGAAAGAGTACGAGATGGAGGTTGTCCGCGATAAGAATGACAACTGCATCATCATCTGCTCGATCGAAAATCTCGATCCGATGGGCGTGCACACGGGCGACTCGATCACTGTTGCTCCGGCCCTCACCTTGACCGACAAAGAATACCAGATGATGCGCGACGCATCGATCGCGGTATTGCGCGAGATTGGCGTCGAGACCGGCGGGTCGAACGTGCAGTTCGCGGTCAACCCGGCCGACGGCCGCCTCGTTGTCATCGAAATGAACCCGCGCGTCTCGCGATCGTCCGCCCTTGCGTCGAAGGCGACCGGATTTCCAATCGCGCGCGTCGCAGCCAAGCTCGCCGTCGGCTACACGCTCGACGAGATCCAAAACGACATCACCGGCGGCGCGACACCTGCCGCCTTCGAACCGACGATCGACTACGTCGTCACCAAGATCCCCCGTTTCGCCTTCGAAAAGTTTGCCGGCGCCGATCAGACGCTGACCACTTCGATGAAGTCGGTCGGCGAAGTCATGGCAATCGGGCGGACCTTCGCCGAAAGCTTGCAGAAGGCTCTGCGCTCGCTGGAGACGGGCCTCACCGGCCTCGATGATATCGCGCTCGAAGGGCTAGGCCATGGTGACGACAAGAACATCATCCGGGCAGCCCTTGGCCGTCCAACGCCAGACCGGCTTCTCGCCGTTGCCCAAGCGCTTCGGCTGGGCGTCGAACCCGATCAGGTGCACACCATGTGCAAGTACGATCCCTGGTTCATCGCGCAGTTGAAGGGCATCATCGATCAAGAGGCGCGCGTCATCAGCCACGGCCTGCCGAAAACGGCGGACCAGATGCGCCATTTGAAGGCGATGGGCTTCTCGGATGCACGTTTGGCCAAGCTCGCGAAGACGACCGAGAGCGCGGTCGCCACGCATCGCCGTGCGCTGAACGTGGTGCCCGTCTACAAGCGCATCGATACGTGCGCCGCCGAATTCGCGAGCCCCACGCCCTACATGTACTCGACCTACGAGCGCGGTTTGTCGGGCCAGCCGGTGTGTGAGGCCCAACCAACGCACAAGGAGAAAGTCATCATCCTCGGCGGCGGTCCCAACCGGATCGGCCAAGGCATCGAGTTCGACTACTGCTGCTGCCACGCCTGCTTCTCGCTGACCAAGGCTGGATTCGAGACCATCATGATCAACTGCAATCCGGAAACGGTCTCGACCGACTACGACACTTCGGACCGCCTGTATTTCGAACCGCTCACGGCCGAGGATGTGCTTGAGATCATTCGCGTCGAGCAACAGTCCGGCAAGGTCAAAGGCGTCATCGTGCAGTTCGGCGGGCAGACGCCGCTCAAGCTTGCGAGCGCGCTGGAGGCAGCCGGGATACCGATCCTCGGCACGCAGCCGGATGCCATCGACCTTGCCGAGGATCGCAACCGCTTCAAGGCGCTGATCGAGAAACTCGGTCTGCTCCAACCAGAGAGCGGTATCGCAAACAGTCCGCAGGCCGCCCGCGCCGTTGCCGACCGCATCGGCTATCCGATCGTCATCCGTCCCTCCTACGTGCTCGGCGGCCGCGGCATGGAAATCGTCCACGATGGCGTGGAAATCGACCGCTACGTTGCACGGCTTTCGGCGACGCTCGACCGCCCGTCCGAACTCATCGTCTCCGAAAAGCGCCCGCTGCTGATCGACCGGTTTTTGACCGACGCCACTGAAGTCGATGTCGATTGCCTATGCGATGGCCATGACACGTTTATCGCCGGGATCATGGAACATATCGAGGAGGCTGGCATTCACTCCGGCGATAGCGCTTGCTCGTTGCCACCGCACTCTTTGGATACGGCAACGATCGTCAGGCTGGAGAAGCAAACGCGTGATTTGGCGATTGCGCTTAATGTCGTGGGGCTCATGAATGTTCAGTATGCCATCAAGGACCGGCAGATCTACATCCTTGAAGTCAATCCGCGCGCATCGCGGACCGTGCCGTTTGTCGCAAAGGTGATCGGCTACCCGATCGCGGGGATTGCCGCGCAACTCATGGCGGGGAAGACATTGAAGTCGTTCGGATTGAAGGCCAAGAAACTTAGGTATATCGCGGTCAAGGAGGCCGTATTCCCGTTTGCCCGTTTCGCCGGGGTGGACCCAGTGCTTGGTCCAGAAATGCGCTCCACGGGCGAGGTGATGGGTCTCGACCGCGACTATGCTGTAGCTTTCGCGAAAAGTCAGATGGGGGCTGGCTCGGCGCTACCGGTAACCGGAGCAGTGTTCGTGTCGGTGCGGGATGCCGACAAGGACCAAATTCTCGGACCTGTTCGCGAGCTGGCCGATCTCGGCTTCCGAATCGTTGCGACGCGGGGCACCAAGCGCCATTTCGATGCTTATGGCATTCCCTGCGATAGCGTGAACAAGGTTTTGGAAGGTCGCCCTCATATCGTCGACATGATGAAGAACGGTGACATTGCGCTTGTCTTCAACACGACCGAGGGGGCGGCTGCACTGGCCGACAGCCGCGACATCAGGCGTACGGCCTTGCTCAACCACATACCTTGCTTTACGACTCTTGCTGGTGCCCTTGCGGCTTCGAAAGCCATAGCGGCTCTGCGTGCGGGAACGCTCAGTGTCGAGCCGCTACAGAGCTATCTTGCCCCAGTGGAATTGCACGCCCAGCATTAAGCAGTGCACAAACTGGTCTGTTCCCACTGGGGTTCCCGATGGGACTGGTCAAGTGCCGCTAATTACGTGAAACTGTCGACCGACACCGGATTGACCGGAGAGACCAAGGAGATCGTTGCCATGGCGATGGAAAAGGTGCCGATGACGGCAGAGGGCCATGAAAAGCTCATAGCCGAGTTGCAGCGCCTCAAATCCGAGGAGCGCCCTCGTATCATCCAGGCGATCGCGGAAGCGCGCGCGCATGGCGATCTGTCCGAAAATGCGGAGTATCATGCCGCGAAGGAACAGCAGGGCCTGAATGAGGCCCGTGTTTCCGACTTCGAAGATAAGCTGTCGCGTGCTGACGTCATCGATCCGGCCAAGATGTCGGGCAGCACCGTGAAGTTCGGCGCCACCGTCCATTTGCACGACGAAGACACCAACGAGAAGGTGAAATACAAAATTGTCGGTGAACTCGAAGCCAATGTGCGCGATGGCAAAGTATCGATCGCCTCGCCGATCGCCCGCGCCTTGATCGGCAAGGCAAAAGGCGAAACGGCCGAGGTGACAACGCCGAAAGGCTCGAAGTCCTACGAGATCATCAAAATCGAATGGAAGTAGCCGGGACTGAAGTCTTCTATCCCCGCGGGATGCTGATCGGCACGCCAGGCTCGAGCTTGGCGCGCCTGATCGCAAGCGAAGTCTTGACGCTGGCGACATTCGGGGATGCGGTCAGCTCTTTGATCACGAACTCCTGGAACGTGCCCAAATCAGGCGCGACGCAGCGCAGGATGTAGTCTGTTTCGCCTGACATCATGTAACACTCGCGAACGAGCGACCAACTCAGAACACGGTTTTCGAAAGCGCGCAGATCGGGCTCCGATTGCGCGTGCAGACCCACCATCGCAAACGCGGTCAGCTCGAACCCGAGCAACTTTTCGTCCATCATCGCGGTATAGCCGCGGATATAACCAGCCTCTTCGAGCGCGCGGACGCGGCGCAAGCATGGCGGCGCCGACAGGCCGATGCGCTGGCTCAGCGCGATATTGGTAATGCGGCCATCGGCTTGCAACTCTCTCAATATGCGCCAGTCGAGCGGATCTAGGCGGACGCGCATCGAGAAATCCAATCAGCTGGAGAAAGTACCAACGTAATAAGCGATAAGCACCCGGGGTTACAACGGACGATTATTTTGCCGTGTCTGCGGCCAAGCGAGCCATGGACAATCGGACCGGTGGCCGTGCAAAAGGTTTGCATGCAGCAGCATACATCCAGCGTTCGGCCAACTCGAGGACCGCTTTTCGGGCTAACCGCTTGGATCATCACCGACGGCAAGGCCGGGATGGATGTGCAGGCGCGCGGC
>JANOOW010000333.1:0-1699 GCA_031421555.1 Hyphomicrobiaceae bacterium
GCGCACGACTTCGGCGGCCTCTTCGAGGTGCCACCAGGTGACCCGCAAATCCCAGCTGAGGTCATGCTTTTCGAGCAGTGCCAGGCCACGGCGCCACTGCGGATCCTGCATGCTGCGCGGCTGCCCGCGTACGCTGTCGCCAGGTCCCCTCGATATGACCGGCTTGGTTCGGATACCGCGCACAAGCGGAAACGCCTTTTGGCGAACGATGATCTCCTCGGCATCGGGCGTGTCGATCCAGGCGTGCGCGACGATCGCGTTCGGCATGCCGTGCATACGGGCAATGCCGGACACCCATTCGGTCTCGGTGATCTGCTTGGTCCGGTCGCACTCGGCCTCGATGTGGACGGTGGCGATGACGTTGTGCAGCGCGCTGTCGCGGCGGAACTCGTCCGGCAGATAGGTCCGCCGGAAGGCCGAGTTGTCACCTTGATAGGCATGCTCACCGCTGGTCATCCACGGATAGGCGAGACAGCCCTCAAGGTTCCACAGATGATGATGCGCATCGACGATGGGCAAGTCATCGTAAAGAGGTGAGATCATCGACGTACCCCGTCGCTATCGTCTCAGATCGCCGCTTCCGTTTTGGCATCGAAGAAGCGCAGACCGGTGGGATTGACGCCAAGGCGGATCTTCTGCTGCGGCTTGACCTTCACCGTCGGCTCGACACTGGCGACCATCGGCCCGCCGCCGGCCGTCACGTCGAGAATGATTTCCGAGCCAAGCTGCTCGGCCACCTCCACGATCGCGTCGAACGACATGTCGGCGGCATCGTCGCCACGTGCCATGTGCAGATCTTCCGGGCGGATCCCGAGGATCGCGGCCTTGCCGTTCTGGCTCCCCATGCGCGCCGCGATATCGGCCGGCACGCGAATGTTGATCGACGGATTGACGGCATACAGCGCGCCGCCTTGATCCTTGATCGTGACGTTGGAGAAGTTCATCGCCGGTGAGCCGATGAAGCCCGCGACGTACTTGTTGGCCGGATTGTTGTACAGATCGAGCGGCTCGCCGACCTGCTGGATGAGACCGTCCTTCATGACCACAACGCGGTCGCCCAGCGTCATCGCCTCGACCTGGTCGTGCGTGACGTAAATCGAGGTGGTCGCCAGCCGCTGATGCAGCTTTTTCAATTCGACCCGCATCTGCACGCGCAGTTTCGCGTCGAGGTTCGACAGCGGTTCGTCGAACAGGAACACTTGCGGGTTGCGCACGATGGCACGGCCGAGTGCCACGCGCTGGCGTTGCCCGCCCGACAACATCCGCGGCTTGCGGCCAAGGTGGTCCTTGATGTCGAGAATGTCGGCGGCGTTGTTGACGCGCTTGGCGATCTCCGCCTTGTCGAATTTGCGCATCTTCAGGCCGAACGCCATGTTGTCATAGACGGTCATGTGCGGATAAAGCGCGTAGTTCTGGAACACCATGGCGATGTCGCGATCCATCGGTGGCAGGTCGTTGACGATTTGCGGTCCGATCAAAATCTGCCCCTCGGTGATCGCCTCGAGGCCAGCGACCATGCGCAGCGTCGTTGTCTTGCCGCAGCCCGACGGGCCGACGAGCACCATAAACTCCTTGTCCTTGATTTCGAGCGACACACCCTTCACGGCATGAAAGTCGGCGTAGTGCTTGTGGATCTGACGGATCGATACGTTGGCCATTGAGAGAGTTCTTTTCCGGTGCGCGTTTAGTTTTGCGGGAC
>JANOOW010000334.1:0-13934 GCA_031421555.1 Hyphomicrobiaceae bacterium
GTTTGCCCGCGGTGGCAGCGAAGCGCCCGTTCAAGTTACCCACTCCCAATCGTGGGGTGATCAACGCGCAACGCCGATCGGTTTGAGCGGTCCGAGGGCTGTCGCTTCCACCGACGGCCCTTATCTGCTCGACACCGGCGACCGGCTACGAATCTTCGTCTACGGACAACCAAATCTATCGCGCCTCTATGGCGTCGACCATGACGGCCGGATCACGGTGCCGCTGATCGGCGCCGTCAATGCACGCGGACAAACGACAGCGGCGCTGGAAGGTACGATACGGAGCAGGCTTGGCGCGCAGTACCTGAAAGACCCGCAGGTGACGGTCGATGTGCAGCAAAACCGCCCGTTCTTCATTCTCGGTGAAGTCCGCTCAGCCGGGCAATATCCTTATGTCAGCGGCATGACGATCGAGACTGCCGTTGCAATTGCCGGTGGCTATTCGGAGCGTGCCAATGAACGGCGCTTCAAGCTCACCCGCCGCACCGACGGCCTGGTCGACATCATGGAAGTACCGCCGGACTATGTCGTGCGGCCAGGCGATACGGTCTACGTGCACGAGCGCTTCTTCTGAAGTTAACGCGGTCTTCGTAGATCCCGGCTATCCCTGTGCGTCCGAATAACGGTGCACGCAGGCAGATGTAGATGACCAAGTTGCGCATCCTCCACTGCCTTCGTGCACCGGTTGGCGGCCTCTTCCGCCACGTCCGGGACCTGAGCGCCAACCAAGCAGCTGACGGGCACCAGGTCGGCGTCATCGTCGACAGAATGGCCAACGACCGGCTTACCGAAGATCGCCTCGATACACTGAGCGCGCATCTGACGCTTGGGCTTCATCGCCGCACCATGAGCCGCGACATCGGCTGGCGTGACTTCACCGCCACTTACGCCACGATCGCGATTGCAAAACAACTCGAGTGCGACGTGATCCACGGCCACGGCGCCAAGGGCGGCGCCTATGCACGGCTGGCCGCATCCCGGCTCACAGCCGACGGCGTACGCGTTGGATCATTCTACACCCCGCATGGCGGCAGCCTCCACTACGCGCCGGCAAGCTTGAAGGGGCGCATTTTCATGGCGCTTGAGCGGCGGCTGGCGCGATCGACCGATGGCATCATATTCGAGAGCGCATACTCGGCGGACGTCTATCGCCGGCACGTCGGGCCGATCTCTTGTTCTTCCCGCGTAATCGAGAACGGTCTGTTGCCGGAAGAATTCTCGACGCACACACCGGCTCCCGCTGCAACCGACATCGTCTTCATCGGCGAATTGCGCCATCTGAAGGGTGTCGACCTGCTCCTCGAAGCGATGGCGCGCATCGACCGGCCCGCGCCCGTTACTGCAACCATCGTCGGCGATGGGCCGGACGCGGCGCTGTTTCGCCAGACCACGGAGCGCCTCGGATTGATGTCGCGCGTGAGCTTCCCAGGTGCAATGCCAGCCGCCCACGCGTTTCCGCTTGGCCGCATTCTCGTCATGCCATCGCGGGCGGAGAGCTTTCCCTACATCGTCCTGGAAGCGGCCGCCGCCGGCATCCCAATGATCGCGACATCGGTCGGTGGCATCCCCGAGATTGTTGCTGGCACGGACACAAAACTCGTACCCTCCGGCAACGTCGCGGCGCTGGCCGAAGCCATTTCAACCGCGCTCGATCATCCAGCCGAAGCGCTCGAAAACGCGGCTCGACTCAAGGCTTCTGTGGCGTCCCGCTTTACCGCCGGCAAAATGTCGTCCGCAATCATCGCGTTCTATTCTGAGACCGCGCGTTAACACTCAGCCTGGTGGTCCTGGTAACCGCCAAAGCGGGTGTGCGCCCTTCCCGCCCCCGCAGTTTGGCACGCTGCGTGCTTTGAGCCGATGTGACCACATCTGGTTGCTTCCGCTCGAAGAGTTAACGCCCATGCCGAATTCGAACACTTTCCCAATCGAACCAGCCAGCGCTACGGCCACCGCGCCAATGTCGCTGCATGTGCCGCGCCTCGCCGATTTCAGTTTCGCGGACCGCTCGCGCCTGGTGTCGCCCGCAGTGCTCGGTTTTCTGGTGAGGGCCTTCGAGGCGATCCTCATCGTCGCCGCCGGACGCGCCGTTGCCTACAGCTACGTGGACGTTGCCGATATCGAGAATTCCTCGCTCTACGGCCTGGCGCTCTGTTGCACCAGCTTCGCCGCTGTCACGACGTTTTCCGTACTTGGTCTCTACACGACGCAGGCAATGACATCGCCGCTGCGCCACCTGCCGCGCCTGATCGTCGGCTGGACACTGGCGCTCGGCCTCCTCGTGCTAGCCGTATTCTTCTTCAAAGTCGGCCCTGAGTTCAGCCGGGTTTGGCTCGCGCTGTGGTTCGCGGCTGGTGCTACCGCACTCGTTACCAATCGTCTCATTTTGGCACTGATGACACGCCGCCTCGTCAAGCATGGCCGCCTCACCCGCCGCGCGGTGATCTACGGCGGCGGCGCCTCCGCTGAACGCCTCATCGCCCGGCTCGAGGCCGATTCCGAAAGCGATATCCGCATCTGCGGCGTGTTCGACGACCGTGGCGCAGATCGCTCAGGCACCTTGATCGCCGGTTATCCGAACCTCGGCCACCTTGATGAATTGCTCGCCTTCGGCCGCCGCACGCGCGTCGATCTCGTCATCATGACTTTGCCGCTGTCGGCCGAAGAGCGGGTCGCGCATGTGCTCAACCGTCTCGACGTGCTACCTGTCGATGTTCGCCTCGCTGCGATGACGACGCCGCTGCGGTTCTGCAAGCGCATCTACTCCCACATCGGCTCGGTGCCGATGATCGATCTCACCGACAAGCCGCTCAACGATTGGGCGAGCGTTGCGAAGTGGACGTTCGACAAAGTCGCCGGCATCGCAGCACTGATACTGCTGGCTCCTGTGTTCGCGGCCGTCGCCGTCGCCATCAAGCTCGACAGCCGCGGCCCGGTGCTGTTTCGCCAGAAGCGCTACGGCTTCAACAACGAGTTGATCGAAGTCTACAAGTTCCGCTCGATGTTCACCGGCGAGACCGATGCCAATGCGTCGAAGCTCGTCACCCGCAACGACGCCCGCGTCACCAGGGTCGGCCGCTTCATCCGGCGCACCAGCCTCGACGAACTGCCGCAACTCTTCAATGTCGCGAATGGCACGCTGTCGCTCGTCGGCCCCCGGCCCCATGCCGTGCAGGCGAAAGCCGCCGACCGGCTCTACAACGATGTCGTCGATGGCTACTTCGCCCGCCACAAGGTAAAGCCGGGCATCACCGGCTGGGCCCAGATCAATGGCTGGCGCGGGGAAACCGACACCGACGAAAAGATTCAGAAGCGCGTCGAGCACGACCTCTACTACATCGACAACTGGTCCGTGCTGCTCGACCTTTACATCCTGATCAAGACCCCGTTGTCGCTGTTGACCACGAAGAACGCCTACTGAACGAGCCCGGCCCGCTCCTTGCACGGCTGCTGCCAAACTAGAACCAGCACACCGTAATGTAGCAGGCGCACCCGTGAGCACGGCCTTTCCAGAGCAGACGATCAACCGCATCAACTGTCGCGGTGGCCCGCCGCCGCACCTTACGGGCCGGCACCGTGCGGTGCGCTATATCGCGCTGGCGCTCGTATGGCTGGCGGTCGCATCTGGCGCAATTGTATTTACGGAGCCAGCCCCCGTCGATCTGCTGACCATTAGTCTGATCATTTTGCTACCAGCCGTTGGCCTTGTCGCCATCAAGCCCGGCATGATCGTCGTACTGTCGATCTGGCTTGCCGCCGCTGCCGCCGCATTCGTTGCGAGCGCATTTTCCAACGACATCGCCCGCTCGAGCATTCATTCCGGGATCTCGGTCTACCTGTACCTAGCGACATTCGTGTTTGCGGCCTTCGTCGCCAAGAGGCCCGTCGCTCACACCAAGCTGATCCTCCACGCCTATCAATGGGCCGCGTTCATCACCGCGATTGCCGGCGTTATCGGCTACTTCGGATTGGCTCCGGGTGCCGATGAGATGTTCACGAAGTTCGGACGCGCAACCGGCACCTTCAAGGATCCAAACGTCTACGGACCGTTCCTGGTGCCGGGACTTCTCTATGCTGTTCACCAGTGCGTCACGCGGCCGCTGCATCGTGCCGCCCTGCAAGCGGTGATGGTTCTATTCCTGGGTTTCGCGATCCTGCTGAGCTTTTCGCGCGGCGCCTGGATCAACATGGGATTGGCCTTCGCCATCTATGGCTACTGCTCTTTCATCTCGGCCCCGGCCAATCTGCAACGCCTCAAGATGATCGCCCTCGGCGCGTTTGGCGCCTTCGCCGTCCTTGGTGGGCTCGTTGCTGCGACACAAATCGACGGCGTTGGCAAACTGTTGGAAGAACGCGCGCAACTCAGCCAAAGCTATGACGAAGGTCCCGAAGGCCGTTTTGGTGGACACGAAAAGGCAAAGCGCCTGATCCTGGAAAATCCGCTAGGCATCGGCGCGGGAACCTTCACCGGGGTGCATCACCACGAAGACGTGCATAACGTCTATCTCAGCATGTTCCTGAATGCCGGTTGGCTCGGTGGCCTACTGTTCATTCTAATGTGTGCGCTGACGACGATCTACGGTCTGCGGCATGCCTTTAAGCGCACCGCATCGCAACCGTTGTTCGTCATCGCTCTCGCTGCGTTCATTGGTAACGTCTTCGAAGGCTTCGTGATCGACATCGATCACTGGCGCCATTTCTACCTGCTGATGGCGATCGTCTGGGGTCTGATGCTGGGCGACCGCCGCATTGCGACCCTGAAGCAGGGAACTTCGCCACGCCCACCGAAGATCTTGCGACCCGCCAAATTTGCCCGTGCACCCAGGGCTCCACGCATCGTTGAGCGTGCGCGCCGTGTGGTGCGGGCGATGCCGAACGCAATCCCGCGCCGCCCGACGATCCGCCCACGCTCGCCGCAGCGAATGGGGCGTGGCTAATGCGAAATCGCAATAACAATGACCTGCCAAATACAAGCGCGGTGCCGTAGGTCGGGGAGAGCCCACTTGCGAGACCCGACGCAGCTAGCACCGCCCGCGGAATGTCGGCTCTCGCAAGTGGGCTCTAGCCGACCTACAAAGCGGCAATACGTCCGCGGGCTGGTATAAGCTCCGCTCTCAGGTGATCGCGGCGAGGCGCGTATCCAACGACAGCACCAGGCACCAGTGCGGTTCGAAGTCGGCGCCAAGCGGCCAAACGTTTTTCTCGTAGACCTTCAGCAGTTCGGCCTCGTAGCGCTTGAACCAGCTAGCGCGGCACAGCACGAACTTGGTCGCTCCGACGATCGTCTCCCGATCTATCACGCAAAGCACGACGATCTCGGGGTTCGCCTGCAGATACTCGTGCACGGTGACCATCAGCGTCGGATAACCGGGGTGCAGCATATCGTCGAGGACGATCACGCCATCATCCGCCAGCACCGCCGTTGCAAGCGCGAGGTCCTTTTCCAGCGACGCGCGAGAGTGTTCGCCATCGACGTGGAACAGCCGCACCCGCCGTCCGCCGGTGTGCTCCAGAAACTGCGCCGGCGTGACTTCACGGCTATCGCACTTCCAGGTCCTGCGGATCGTCGCCGCCACGCCGTGCTTGACGCAGTTCGTCTCGAACCGGTCGATCACCTGCGGGTTCGGCCAATCGAAGATGTCCATTCCCAGCGCCATTTCGCCGGGTTGCAGCGCCTTCGCGAGCGCGATGAAGAAGCGCCCCTCGAATGTCCCGATTTCCGCGATTGGACCAGACACCCCCAATCCGGTTTGGATGCGCATGATCCCAGCGGTGATTGCTGCAGCAAAGCGCGATGACATGCCGGGCACCGTCGCGAACCCCTCCGATAGATAGGCATCGACGGCTGCAACACCGGAATGCACGCTCGACGACAAGGCTGGATGGGTCACTTGGTGGCCTTCAGGAGTTTGACTTCGGGGACGGGAAAACACCAAGGCGGTAGCCAGCGTAAGACACGAACATCGAAATCACGCTGGCGAAGACGATCGCCAGTACCGGATGGACGGCGGGATATGCCAGTAGAATTGCGGCGAACACGAGGTAGTTCACGGTGAAAGCCGCCGCCGACGCGAGCGTGAACTTCGCGAACTCGGTCCACGTCGGCGGAGTTGTAATCGCAAACGCGACGGACCGGTTGATCCACCACGAAACCACCAACGCGCAGGCGATCCCGAACGGACGCGCGACCAGCGGGCCGAGGCCCGCGCCTATCGTCAGCACTTGCAGGATGGCAGCATCGGTTGCCAGCGCCGACAAGCCGGCGAACACAAAGCCGCCGTAGTGGCGTAACGGCGAAACGGGTTTAGCCATCTGCGAGCCCCGGCCAATCGATGCGATCGCCGGGCCCGCGCGAGGGATGCCAAATCAGCGACGGCAACTGCTCGTGCCGCATCAGCACATCGAACTCCTGCGCACGCCGGCCGACGACCGGATCAAGCATCGGCAGTTCGTCGTCGACGTGGCCTGGATGGCACATCACGAGATGACGCACGCTCGCCTTGGTGAAAAAGCGATCGAGTTCGGCGCGATACGACTTCGCTTCATCGAATGCCGAGACGCCGGAGAAACTCGTATTCGTGACGAACCCAGCCGCACGAACGGCATCGCCGAAACCGCGCGCGAACGTGGCTAGGATCAACGCTTTTTTTACCGAGGCGCCCCGTCCCAGAATGGCCGGCGGATTATCGCCCGGGTCACGCACAAGCGTCCGCGTTTCCGCGTGCCTCGCCTGCAGAACACCGAGCGCCGCATCACGCACACCAGGCAACGCATGAACATGCTGATGACCATCGATAAAGTCCGGCCGGCATCCCATGTGTTGCTCGAAGGCGTCAAACTGGCGGGAGAATTCGGCTGCGATCTCATCGCGCGGAATGTGCCGGGCAAAGCTCGCACGCAGAATGGCCGGGAGAGTAGGGAATGATCCCGTCGGACACAGCCAAGGCATGGCGCCAAGCGGCTTTCCGAGCGTCAAATTGAGGTGCAGGCCGACCGCGATTTTGCCGCGCAGCTCCTTCAGCCGGGCCGAGTGTGCCGGCCAATGCCGGGTCGTCACCATCGCGCTGGTGGCCGATAATCGCTCCGCTGACGCCAGTTCCTCTATGCCCCGGCTTACCCCTTCGGTCAGGGCATAGTCGTCGGCGCACAGGATGACCGCAGCCGTCATGTCTTCTGCGCCGCGGTCTCTGCCGTTTTGCCGACGCCGACTTCCTCGGCCACCAAAAACAGCGGCCGCGACTTGACCTCCTCGTAGACCCGGCCGAGGTACTCACCGAGCACGCCGAGCGAGATCAGCTGCACACCGGCGAGCAGCATCACCGACACGATGATCGACGGAAAACCCGGCACGTCGGCGCCAAACGCGAGGGTTCGGATCATGATGACCGTCGCATACAGGATCGCCAGCGACGAGATCGCCAAGCCGAGCACCGACCAGACCCGCAGCGGCAACGTCGAGAACGACGTCAAGCCGTCGATGGCAAAGCTCAGCAGGCGGCCGAAGCTCCACTTCGTGAAACCTTCGGCGCGATCGGCCACCTGATACGGCACGCCGATCGACTTGAAGCCGATCCACGAATACAGCCCTTTATTGAACCGCGACGCCTCCTTGATGCGGTTCATCGCATCGATCGCCTTTCGGTCGAGCAAGCGAAAATCACCGGCGCCGCTGGGAATGTCGCTGCGTGAAAGAAAGTTGAACAGCCGGTAGAACCCGCGCGCGTAAAGCTGACGGAACGGCCCCTCTGTATTTCGATCGATCCGGTCGCCGTAGACGATGTCGTAGCCCTGGCGCCATTTCTCGATGAACAGCAGCGCGATCTCTGGTGGATGCTGCAGATCGGCATCCATGATGATGGCCGCATCACCACCCACGTAGCTCAAGCCGGCCGCGATCGCCAATTCCTTGCCGAAGTTGCGGCTGAACGAAATCGCCTTAATTCGCGGATCGCCGGCGTGGCGCTGGCGCAGCTTTTCGAGTGTGCCATCGGTCGAGCCGTCGTCGACGAAGACGATCTCCCAGCGGTCGGGGATTTGTGCGAGCACCGACGATACGCGCGCGATCAACGCATCGAGATTGGCTGCCTCGTTGAGAACGGGAATGACGACAGAGATTAGTTTTTGGCTCATGGCTGCTCGGGAATAGGCGAAGCTATAGGCGGCGTCCAGCCCCGGCTTCTGAAGCTCACCGGGCGGTGGGCAACGCGCGCCACAGTGCCGCCCCACGTCGCGGCTACGGTTAACGCCAGATTAATGTGCCCCTGGCAAAGTCTTGGCCTCGAGGGTTTGCGTTGGTGAAGGCGATGTCGGAAGCCAGATTACGACGGTGGTCTTGGACAGCGGTGGCGATTTTCGTTTTCGCCGCGGGGTTGCCTTGCGTTCCGGTCGAGGCCGCGCGCGATCAACTGGGCGGACCAGTACCCGAAGCGGTGCCCGCGCCTAAACCGGCCGTGCGCCCGCCGAAGGTCGCGCCGGCGAGTTCTGTTCGTACTGTCTTCCCCAAAGTTGATCCAAAGACCGCTGAGATAGAGCGACTGGCGCGCATCAATGGCGCGAAAAGTTGGGGTTATCAGCTTCAGGGTTTGAAGTTCGAACAGGCGATGGCATCGCCGTTCGACATGCTGGTGATCGATGCGATGACGGGCTCGGCTACGGGCCGTCCCTTCACCCGCGAAGAAATCAAGGCGTTGCAGCGCAAGCCCGATGGATCGCGCCGCATCGTCGTGTCCTACCTGTCGGTTGGCGAGGCGGAACCCTACCGGCCAGACTACTACGCCAAGGAGTACCTCGAAGAGGAGGCTCCCGACTGGCTCCTGCACGAGAATAAGGACTGGCCGGGCAGCCGCATCATCCGCTTCTGCAGCGATGGCTGGCAGGCGACGATGCTCGGCGACGAGACCGGCCGCAACATCTACAACAGCATCGACGCATCGCCCCTCTATCGCATCGTCGAACTCGGCCTCGACGGGGTCTATTTGGACCGTGTGGACGTCTACGAGGAGATCAAGAAAGAGTGCCCCGATGGCGCTCAAAAGATGGTCGATTTCGTCGCCAAGCTCGCCGCCCACGCGCGCACGGCCAACCCGTATTTCATGGTCATCCTGCAAAATGCGGAAGATCTGCTGAAGAATCCGAAGATGGTGCAGGCGATCGATGCGGTCGCAAAGGAGTCGCTGTTTCACGGTTGGGGCGGCGGAGATGGTTCCAATAAGCAGCACATCAACGGTGCCGATGCCGTTAAGTGGTCGGTCGACCGGCTAAACGTTGCGCGGTCTGCCGGCCGTCCGATATTCGTGGTCGATTATACCAAGAACCGCTCGGCCACGGACATTTCGGTGCGCCGCATCCGGGAGCAAGGCTACGTGCCCTACATTGGTCCCAAGGAACTCAATGTGTTGTGGCTGCCGGGCAAAAATTTCTGACACTTTTCTGCGACCTTCTGCGCCTTTGAGATGCCAAAGTTCTGAGAGACAAACAAAACGATTGTCCGTTTTGTTTGCAGGCTCATACTGAGGTTTATCCACCGGTGCCTAAACTCAAACCCGCAACGCAAACCGCTCGCCGCGAGCACATTCTCGATGCCGCCGAGCAGTGTTTTGCGCGGCAAGGCTTTCACCGCACGACGATGCAGGATATCTGCCGCGAAGCCGCGATCAGCGCTGGCGCGCTTTACGTCTATTTCTCCTCGAAAGAGGCTTTGATCGCCGGCATCGTCGAGCGCGACCGGCAGAAATTGTCCGCGCAGTTTGCAAGCCTCGCCAGCTCTTCGGATTTGATGCAGGCGATGGCTGCGCTTGGCCAGCACTATTTCATCGACGAACCGATGTACAAGCGGATCCTGCACATCGAGATCGGTGCGGAATCGACGCGAAACCCGGAAGTCGGGACCGCTTTCAACACGACCGACCAATACTGCCTCGACCGCTTCAATGAATTGTTCGAGCGGGCTAAGGCCGAGGGCAAGATTGCGCCGGCGATCGATATCCCGGCCATAACCCAGTTCGTGGGCGTGATCGGCGATGGCATGTTCTGGCGCCGCGCCGTCGATCCAAATTTCGACGCCCGGGCCGCGTTGGCCACCCTCATCGTAATTCTCACCGGCCTTCTCAATCCCACGCCGGTAAGTGCGTCAGATCGCGCACATTCGACACTCGTAAAGGCTGACACATGAAGCGTAAGATTATCATTGGACTGCTTGTGATAGCAGCATTAGCGGGTGGACTTTACGCCACCGGCTACATTTCGCCCGGAAAGCCGCTGGGCGCAGCTGGCGAGGGAGCACAACCGGCGTCAGTTGCGAATATCGACTCGCGCAAGCCTAATGCAAAGGCTGCCCTTCCGCCTGCCGTCACCGTCGTGAAAGTTGCTGCCGCCAGCTTCGCCGAGACGGTGACCATCACCGGCACCTTGGTCGCACGCGAGGAGATCCTCGTCGCGCCCGAAATCGAAGGCCTGCGGGTACTCGAGCTTGCGGCCGACGAAGGTGACCGGGTTAAAAAGGGCCAGGTGATTGCACGTCTGGTTTCCGAATCGCTCGATGCCCAGATGGCCGCGAACGACGCCAACCTTTCACGCAGTGCTGCGGCGATCGCGCAGGCTGAAAGCTCGATTGTCCAGGCCGAAGCGCGGCTCGTCGAAGCGCGCAATGCCTTCGAGCGAGCGAAGCCGCTGAAGAGCTCGGGTTATCTTTCCGGCAGCACGTTCGATCAACGCGAGTCGGCCGCCCGCACCGCCGAAGCACTCCTCGTCTCGGCGAAGGACGGGCTCAATGTCACGAAAGCAGAGCGCGCGCAAATCGAAGCGCAGCGACGCGAACTTAGCTGGAAGCGCGCGAACACCGAGGTGAAGGCGCCAGCCGATGGCGTCATCAGCCGTCGCAATGCGCGGGTCGGCGCGATCGCCGCGGGTGCATCGGATCCAATGTTTCGCATCATCGCGCGTGGCGAGATTGAACTCGACGCGGAAGTGCCGGAATCCCAGCTGGCGAAAATCAAAGAAGGTCAGGTCGCGCGCGTAACTGTTGCAGGTGTCGAGGAAGCGCCGGGCAAGGTGCGATTGATCTCGACCGAAATCGACAAGGTCACGCGTCTAGGACGCGTACGCATTTTTCTCGGTGACAACCGTGCGCTTCGCATCGGCGCGTTCGGCCGTGGTCTGATCGAAACTGCGAAATCAAACGGCTTGAGCGTGCCTGTTTCGGCCGTCATCTACAATCTCGAGACGACGACGGTGCAAGTCGTGACGAATGGCGTTGTCGCGACGCGGAACATCAAGCCAGGCCTTTCTACAGACGGCTTCGTTGAAGTGCGCGAAGGCTTGGCCGAGGGCGATCTGGTCGTCACCCGCGCGGGCACGTTCCTGCGCAATGGCGACACCGTTCGACCGGTATTGGCCGACGTTCCGAAGCTGACGGAGGCAAAATAATGCGGATCAACATTTCGGCCTGGTCGATCCGTAATCCGGTATCGCCCATCGTTTTGTTCGCGGTGCTGACGCTGCTTGGCGTCATGAGCTTCATGAAGCTGCCGGTCACCAAGTTTCCGAACATCGACGTGCCCGTCGTCACCGTAACGGTAACCCAGTCGGGCGCGGCGCCATCCGAACTCGAGACGCAGGTGACGAAGGTTGTCGAGGACGCGGTCGCCAACATCACCGGCGTGAAGCATGTGCAGTCGGCCCTGACCGACGGGTCGAGCGTGACGGCAATCGAGTTCCGCTTGGAGGTCAACACCGACCGCGCGCAAAACGACGTCAAGGATGCGATCGCCAATATCCGCGCCGAGCTTCCGCGCACGGTCGACGAGCCGATCATCCAGAAGATCGACGTCGAGGGACAGTCGATCATGTCTTATGCCGCAAGCTCGCCCGGCATGACGCTGGAGCAGTTGTCCTGGTACGTCGACGATGTCGTCAAGCGCGAACTGCAAGGGCTCAAGGGCGTCGGCCGCGTCGAGCGCAACGGCGGCGTTGCGCGTGAGATCCGCATCCTCCTCGATCCCAATCAGCTGCTGTCTCTCGGGATCACCGCCGCCGACGTCAATCGGCAAGTGCGCGCCACCAATACCGACGTCGGGTCCGGCCGCGGCGAAGTTGGCGGACAAGAGCAGGCGATCCGTATCCTCGCCGGCGCACGCCGCGTCGAGGATCTCGCCAACGCGAAAATTATCATTCCAGGCGGCCGCGAAGTCCGGTTGAGCGACCTTGGCCGGGTGATCGACGATTCCTCCGAACCGCGATCCTTTGCGCGCCTCGACGCACAGCCGGTAGTTTCGTTCTCGGTGTTCCGCTCAAAGGGTTCGAGCGAACTCTCGGTCGGCGAAGTCGTCGACAAGCGCGTCGCCGAGTTGCAGGCCGCGCGCCCCGACGTCGTGCTGAGCAAGATCGACGATGCCGTCTCCTACACGCGCGGCAATTACGAAGCCGCAATGGAAACGCTGATCGAAGGTGCCGCGCTCGCCGTTCTCGTCGTACTGCTGTTCTTGCGCAATTGGCGCGCCACGTTGATTACGGCGATTGCGCTCCCGCTATCGGTTATCCCGACCTTCTGGGCGATGAGCATGATGGGCTTCTCGCTCAATCTTGTAAGCTTGCTGGGCATTACGCTGGTGACCGGCATCCTCGTCGACGATGCGATCGTCGAGATCGAAAATATCGTGCGGCACATGCACATGGGCAAGTCGCCCTATCGCGCGGCCTTGGAAGCTGCCGACGAAATCGGGCTTGCCGTGATCGCGATCACACTGACGATCGTCGCGATTTTCTCGCCCGTGTCGTTCATGGGCGGGATCGCTGGCCAATACTTCAAGCAGTTCGGTCTCACGGTCGCCGTCGCGGTGCTGTTCTCGCTGCTCGTGGCGCGCCTCATAACTCCAATGATGGCGGCCTACTTGATGCGTCCGGTGCCTGAGAAGCCGCACGGTAACGGACTGATTATGCGGACGTACCTGTCGTTCCTCACGACCACTCTGCGCTGGCACTATGTGACGCTTGTGTGCGGCGTCGCTCTGTTCGCTGGTTCGATCTATGCCACCTCGCTTTTGCCAACCGGGTTCATTCCCGATGAGGACACCAGCCGCGTCGTTGTCTCCGTCGAGTTGCCGCCGGGCGAGATGCTGGCCGATACTCGCGCTGTCGGCGACCACATGACGGCGATCTTGAAGAAAATCCCCGAGGTAAAGTCGGTCTATGTGCTAGGCGGCACGACGCCGACTGGATTGCGCGAGATCAGGCGCGCCGCCATCATCGTGCGCTTGGTGCCAAAGAGCGAGCGCACCCGGTCGCAGAAGCAGTTGAAGGCTGTGATATCGGCGGCCCTCGCCGATATTCCCGATGCCCGCTCCTGGTACGTCAACGAACGCGGCGAGCGGGAATTGTCGTTCGCACTTTTGTCACGTGACGGCGAGCAATTGTTGAAGTCGCTGGGGCCGCTCGAAGGCGCATTGCGCCGCGTGCCGGGCTTCACCAACGTTGCGGCCAGCGGCGCCACCGAGCGTCCGGAAATTCGTATCGTGCCCAAGCTCGATCAGGCAGCCAACTTTGGCGTATCACCCGAGTCGATCGGCGAGACGATCCGCGTTGCCACCATCGGCGACGTCGGGCCCAACCTCGCAAAGTTCAACGCCGGCGATCGTCTCGTGCCGATCCGCGTGCAAATCGATGAACGCGCGCGCACCGACCTCGGCCTGATCCAGCAGCTCCGCGTGACCAATGCCAGCGGGCGTTCGGTTCCGCTCTCGACCGTCGCCGACGTAAGCTTCGGGCGAGGCCCCGGCACGATCGACCGGTATGACCGCGCGCGCCGCTCGTTGATCGGTGTCGACCTCGTGCAAGGCTTCGCGCTCAGCGATGCGCGCGAAGCGTTTCTTAAGGTCGTGGCCGATCAGAAGCTTCCAGCCAGCGTCCGGCTGCAACCGGCGGGCGATGCGGAGCGCCGCGAC
>JANOOW010000335.1:0-2671 GCA_031421555.1 Hyphomicrobiaceae bacterium
AGGCAAAGCGTTTGAATGTCAACATCGAAGACAGCCAGATCGACGATGTGATCAAAGGTTTGGCCGACCGCAACAAGATGACCCCGAACCAGTTTGCCGAGCATCTAAAAGGCATGGGCACCGACATCGCCGCGATGAAGGGCCGTTTCCGCGCGACCTTGTCGTGGAACGACGTGATCCGCCGTAGGTTCGCGAGCCAAGTCAGCGTTAGTCAGCGCGACATCGACAAGTTTGCCGCGACCGG
Source organism: Hyphomicrobiaceae bacterium (assembly GCA_031421555.1). Classification (GTDB taxonomy): domain Bacteria; phylum Pseudomonadota; class Alphaproteobacteria; order Rhizobiales; family Hyphomicrobiaceae; genus JAKFWF01. Next base: position 245 of record JANOOW010000335.1, read on the forward strand.
CACGACTGGCGAAGACGAGGTCGAGTTGCAGCTCCAGCGCATCACCCTATCGGTGCCCGGCAAGATGGATCAGAAGGTGCTCTCCGCCCGCTTCCAGGAGGCCGATAAGGTCCGCCAATCGTTTGGCGGCTGCAAGACGGCGTCAGCCGCTGCCGCCAAAGTGCCGAACGCCAAGTTCGAGGATTTGGGCACGCGCAAGCCTTCATCGCTGGTGGAACCGCTGCGCAGCCATCTACTGAGCGCGAAGGATGGAGAAATGGTGCCGCCCAATATTGGCAGCGAGGGCATCGAGCTCTATACTGTGTGTAGCCGCAAGGTCGTCAAGGCGGACGAGAAGCGCCGCACCGAAGTGGCACAGGATCTGCAGCAGAAAGAATTCGAGATCATGGCCAAGGGCCATCTGCGCAACCTGAAGCAGGAAGCTCATATCGAGTGCCGCTCGCCCGAATGCAAAAAATAGCACTGCCGCCGCTCGCCGTCACATGCGGCGATCCAGCCGGCATTGGCCCCGACATCACAATCCAAGCATGGCTGAACCGCGCGGCGTTAGCCTTGCCGCCGTTCGCCTTCTTTGGCGATGCGAACGCTCTTGCGGCGCGCGCGGATCACCTAGGCTGCAAGCTGACCATCGCCCGCATCGATCAGTTGTCCGGCGTGGCGGCCTGCCCGCCGGATGCGCTGCCGGTGGTCCACATTCCGCAGCCTCACACGACACGTGCGGGTAAACCCGATACCGCCAATGGCGCCACTGTGATCGAGGCAATCGAAGCGGCGGTCGCGCAGGTAATGAGCGGCGCCGCTTCCGCACTGGTGACCAATCCGATCGCCAAGAACATTCTCTACGCGGCCGGCTTCAAGCACCCCGGCCACACCGAGTTTCTGGCCGAATTGGCCATGCGGCATATGCCCGGCAAAAAGTTCACACCGGTAATGATGCTCGCCTGCGACGAACTCCGCGTCGTGCCGCTGACCGTGCATATCCCCCTCGCCTCGGTTGCCGGTTTGATCACGCGGCAGTCCATCCTCGACACCACGCGCATCGTGCACGCCGGCCTCATTCGCGACTTCGGCATCGCTCACCCGCGCATCGCCGTCGCCGGGCTCAATCCGCACGCGGGCGAGTTCGGCACGATAGGCCGCGAGGACGAGGAGATCGTCCGTCCCGCAATCGAACTGTTGCGGCAGGAGGGCCTGATCGTCACAGGCCCGCACTCGGCCGACACGTTGTTCCACGCCGCCGCGCGCGAGACCTATGACGCGGTGATCGCGATGTACCACGACCAGGCGCTGATCCCGATCAAGACGCTGGCGTTTGATCGCGGGGTCAACATGACCTTGGGGCTGCCGTTCGTTCGCACATCGCCGGATCACGGCACGGCCTTCGACATCGCTGGCACGGGCCGTGTGCGCCCTGAGAGTTTCATCGAGGCACTACGGCTGGCGCACCGTGCCGCCCAGCGCCGCGCGGTAGACGCATCATGAGTGCAATGCCCGATGGACTGCCGCGCCTGGCGGATGTTATTCGCACCCACGGCCTCGCCGCCAAGAAGAGCTTAGGCCAGAACTTCATCCTCGATTTGTCGCTAACACGGCGAATTGCCCGCGAGGCATTTCCGCTGGAGGGCCGCACCGTCGTCGAGGTCGGGCCGGGGCCCGGCGGCCTCACCCGCGCGCTCTTGCTCGAGGGCGCAGCCCACGTGATCGCGATCGAACGCGACGATCGCTGCATCGCGGCACTTGCCGAAGTGTCGGCGCATTATCCAGGCCGCCTCACCGTGCACCCGGCCGACGCGCTCGATACCGACTGGAAGTCGGTGCTTGGTGCTGGCGACAAGAAAGCCGCGATCGTCGCCAACCTGCCCTACGGCATCGCGACCCGGTTGCTGATCGACTGGCTAGAGACCGAGCCGTGGCCGCCGTGGTTCGACCTCATGGTGCTGATGTTTCAGAAGGAAGTCGCCGAGCGCATCACCGCCGAGCCCGGCTCCAAAGCCTACGGACGTCTGGCTGTGATCGCGCAGTGGCGCTGCGAAGCGCACATCGCGATGACCCTTCCGCCGGAAGTATTCACGCCCGCGCCAAAGGTATCGTCCGCCGTCGTCGTGTTCAGGCCGCGGCAGACACCATTGCCCGCGTGCTCGGTGAATGCACTGGGACGCGTGACGGCTGCCGCGTTCGGCCAGCGCCGCAAGATGCTGCGGCAGAGCCTCAAGTCACTGACCCCGATGCCCGAGCTGCTGCTACGCGACGCCGGCCTCGATCCCGAGTTGCGCGCTGAACGCCTGACCGTCGCGCAGTTCGCAACGCTCGCCGCGCTGGTGGATGCCAAGGGGTTGTAGCGCCTGCGTTCGAATGCGGTGGCATCTTTCCCGCTGCCTCCCCGGCCGCCTTCGCGAGCCGGGGTCGCGTCGATCGCGTTCGTGCTCG
>JANOOW010000336.1:0-1521 GCA_031421555.1 Hyphomicrobiaceae bacterium
GCCATCTAACGCTCCTTCGGGCCTAAGCCATCGATGCCAACCAGCGTCAGTAGCTCCTCGACAGCGCGCGTCGGCAACATGGACCCAGCGCGAACTTGAGCTTCGAGCGGCGGCCATGCGTGCTTCACTTCGGGCCGGTCCTTGATTGCAGCCAACAGCCGCTCCGACAGTAAGTCCCGCATCCACGCTACCGACTGCCCGGCGCGACGCATCGCGATGCCGCCCGACGCCGTCATGATCGATCGATGACGCTCGATTTGGGCCCACAACGTATCGAGGCCCGAATTTTCCGCACCAGAGATCGTCACCACGGGCGGCTGCCAATCGGCGGACCGGGGCGTGAGAATGTTGAGCGCGCCATGATAGTCAGCGGCAGCCCTGGTCGCGCGCGCGACGTTGTCGCCGTCGGCCTTGTTGATGGCAATCATATCGGCGAGTTCGATGATGCCCTTCTTGATACCCTGCAAATCGTCGCCGCCACCGGCCAGGAGCAGCACCAGGAAAAAGTCGACCATGTCGGCGACGGCGACCTCGGATTGGCCAACGCCGACCGTTTCGACGATCACGATGCCGAAACCGGCGGCCTCCACTAGTGCCATTGTCTCGCGCGTTTTCGCGGTGACGCCGCCGAGCGTACCGGACGTGGGCGAGGGGCGGATGAAGGCGTTCGGCTCGGCCGACAGCCGCGTCATGCGGGTTTTATCGCCGAGGATCGAACCACCCGTGCGCCGCGATGTCGGGTCGACGGCGAGCACGGCGACGCGATGGCCGCTCGCGATCAAATTCAGCCCTAGCTGATCGATCGTTGTCGATTTGCCGGCGCCCGGCACACCGGTGATGCCGATCCGCTGTGCGAAGCCGGTTGCTGGCATCAAGGCTTGCAATACTTCGCCAGCGATGTCGCGATCCGCCCGCTTCGTGCTCTCGACGAGGGTGATCGCCCGCCCAAGGATCGCCCGGTCGCCCGCGCGCACGCCCGACACGTAGTCGCCGATGGAAAGTGTGGATCTGCTCATGAGCCGAGCATGGTGACGAATCGCTTTTGCTTCAAGAACCAGCTAGCGCCATGGGGGTAAGCGCACCGTCATCGATCTGCCGTTGCCGTTGCCGTTGCCGTTGCCACGGTGCCGCCCTAGAGTGCGCTTTCGCTGGCGAAGCGTCCGGGGTTGGTTCAAAACGCTTCCCTGATGCTATTCCGGCGCCTGAGGGGGAACGCACCATGGCTGATCTGTCACCGGCCGCATTCAATGCGACGATCGCGGTTTTCGGATTGCTGCTTTATCTGTTTGCGTGGCGCGCGACACGGGATATGCCACCGGCAGCGAAAGTCATGGCGCGGTTGGTGCTGGCGGTCGTTGGGATCGCACCTTTCATGCTGGCGATTTTCTTTGGCGCCGGTGCGCCGAAGCAAGAGCGGTCGGCCGGCTCGGGTGCGCCGACGCAGACGGCACCGCCATCACCGCAATCGAGCCCAGCCGACGACACCCAGCGCCGCGCGGCCGATGAAAAGCGCGCCGCCGA
>JANOOW010000337.1:0-1649 GCA_031421555.1 Hyphomicrobiaceae bacterium
AGACCCATCAATGCGACCGCGAAGATCAGCCCGACGATCATGATTCCGGGGTGATCACGTGCCGCGCCGGCGACCGCGAGGACATTGTCGAGACTCATCGACACATCGGCGATCGCTACTGCCCAAACAGCGGCGGCAAAACTCTTGGCTGGCCGAAGACCGCTGTGTTCGTCGCCCTCTATTTCAGGCGAGCCGCCGCTTTCACCGTCGCCTGCAGGCCGAAGCTCGCGCCACATCTTCCACGCGACCCATAACAGCAAAATGCCACCAATCAGGATCAGGCCAATGATCTGTAACAACTGGGTAACGATCAGCGCGAAAAATACCCGCAATACCAGTGCTGCCAGCACCCCGATCAGGATCACCTTCTTGCGCTGATCCGCAGGAAGTCCCGCTGCCAGCGCACCGACGACGATCGCATTGTCACCGGCAAGCACCAGGTCGATCATCAACACCTGAACGAAGATCGCGAACGCCCCCGGATCGGTGATATTCGAGAAATCCTTGACGATCGCTGCCCACATGTCGGCGGGCCCGCCAAGGCCTTGAGGCACCACCGCAACCGCGGCCAGGAGAAGGTCGAACATCAGGTCCCCATTTTCATCCGTCAGCGCGCCCAATGCATGGCAACGCGATTATATCCGCGCAACAGGCAAATCGACGCGCGCGAAGCGTGCCGAATCTACCCGCTCAGCTTACTGGTTCATCGACGCGAAGAAATCTTCGTTCGACTTTGCGTCCTTCATCTTGTCGAGCAGGAACTGCATCGCGTCGATCGTGCCCATCTGCATCAGAATGCGGCGCAGCACCCACATTTTGGACAGGACGCTTTGTTCGACCAGCAATTCTTCCTTGCGGGTACCCGACTTGCCGACGTCGAGCGACGGGAAGATGCGCTTGTCGCTGACCTTGCGGTCGAGCACGATTTCGCTGTTCCCAGTGCCCTTGAACTCTTCGAAGATGACCTCGTCCATCTTCGATCCGGTATCGATCAGCGCGGTGGCGATGATCGACAGCGATCCGCCTTCCTCGATGTTGCGCGCGGCGCCGAAGAAGCGCTTGGGTCGCTGCAGCGCGTTGGCGTCGACGCCGCCGGTGAGCACCTTGCCCGACGACGGGACGACGGTGTTGTAGGCGCGGCCGAGGCGGGTGATCGAATCGAGCAGGATGACGACATCCTTCTTGTGCTCGACCAGCCGCTTGGCCTTTTCGATCACCATTTCGGCAACCTGGACGTGGCGCTGCGCGGGTTCGTCGAAGGTCGACGAGACGACCTCGCCGTTGACGCTGCGCTGCATGTCGGTGACTTCCTCGGGCCGCTCGTCGATCAGCAGCACGATCAGGAACACTTCGGGGTGGTTGTCCGTGATCGCCTTGGCGATGTTCTGCAGCAACACGGTCTTGCCGGTGCGCGGCGGCGCGACGATCAGCGCGCGCTGGCCCTTGCCGAGCGGTGCGACGATGTCGATCACCCGCGCTGACTTGTCCTTGACGGTCGGGTCGAGTGTATCGAGCCGCAGCTTGGAGTCCGGATAAAGCGGAGTCAGATTGTCGAAGTTGACCCGGTGCCGGACCGCCTCGGGGTCGTCGAAGTTGATTTGCGTGACCCGGGTCAGCGCGAAATAACGCTCGCCGTCCTTGGGCGCGCG
>JANOOW010000338.1:0-2018 GCA_031421555.1 Hyphomicrobiaceae bacterium
TACTTCAATTGGCTCACGCCGCAGTTCAACTCCAACATCGCCTCAATGCCATTCTGGGCCGGTTTCGTCTGGGCAGTCTGTAAGGCCCGGCGGCATGGCACGACCGCTTGGTGGATCTTCGTCGGCGTGATGGGAGCCGGCGTAATCTCTTGCAAGATATCGGGTGGCATCTTGTTATTGGTTGCCGGGCTCTACGCGCTTTACGATCCACGCCTCAGACGTCAGCTGCTCACCCCCGGACCTTGGGTGGCGGTTCTGGTATTCGCCGCGCTCTTGGCGCCTGTAGCACTTGAGATCAAGGGCCTGGATCATACCGTTTTTCAGCACGCTGCCGGCAAGGCGCGTGGCGGTCCAAATCCGCTGACGTTCCTTGGCGCCCAACTCTTGATGTGTTCGGGGCTGCTGCTCGTTCTTGCAGTATCGGCACGGCGGGTCGCCCAAAGCGTTTCACGTGTGACAGCGGATCCGGCCTCATCGCGCGACGCCGCAATCTTCGTCGCCGTTTTCGCCCTGGGGCCGATCGTCATCGCAGTCATCCAGTCAGTGGTGTTCTCCACGCGGCTGCGCGATTTGTGGGCGATCCCGATGGGCAGCTACTTCGGATTGGCAGCCTTGATCTGGTTGCGCAGATATGGCTGCCACATCGACGACGCCCGCGTGACGCGGCTCACAACTTCGATCGTATTCGCCGTTCCACTCATTTACGCCGGCGTCAAAGGCCTCGGTCCGCAAATGGGTTGGACGCCGACGACTGCGTGGCCGCAGAAGGAAATCTCGCGCCGCTTCGAAGTCATCTGGGAGGCTGAGACCAAGGCGCCGTTGAAGCTCGTTGCCGGCGATGCCTGGGAAGGTGGCCTTGTTGCACTGAGCGCCAAGCATATGCCATCGCTCCTCATCGATATGGAGGATCGCCGTGCGCCTTGGATCGGCCGGGATCGGATAGCCAGGGATGGTTTGCTGGTCATCTGGCCGTTCACGTCTAAGGATGGCGACCACAAGTTGCGGCCGTTGACGCAGGACTGCCAGCCGAAGGCCGAAAAATTTACGTGGCCAAGCAAGACCGATCTTGCGCCGATCACCCTGCATTATTGTATCATTCCGCCACGCCGCTAATGCGAGTTCGAGTGCATTGAACAAAGACACCATCTTCGCACTTTCGAGTGCGCCTGGACGTGCAGCCGTTGCCGTTATCCGCGTGTCGGGCTCAGCGTCGGTTGAAGTCCTCACAAGCATGGCCGGGATGGTTCCGCCACATCGCGAAGCGCGCATGCGGATCGTGCGCCATCCGATCACCAAAGCGCCCATCGACCAAGCTCTGGTCCTCTACTTCAAGGCGCCCGCCAGCGAGACGGGTGAAGACATCGCCGAACTGCAGATCCACGGTGGCCGCGCCGTAATCTCGGCAACACTCGGCGCACTCGCCACGATCCCCGGATGCCGGATGGCTGAACCTGGCGAGTTCGCACGTCGCGCCTTCGATAACGGCAAACTCGACCTCACCGCCGCTGAAGGCCTGATCGATCTCATCGACGCCGAGACCGAAGCCCAGCGTGCGCAGGCGCTCGATCAAGCCGCCGGATCGCTGAGCAAACTCTACGACGGTTGGCGCCAATCGATGATCGAGGCCCAGGCCCTTGTCGAAGCCGCGATCGATTTTGCTGATGAAGGTGATGTGACGGCGGGCGTTTATCAGCACGCCCGAACCTCCGCGATGGCACTGCGAGGTGCGATCGAGCAGCATCTTCAGCTCGCCAACAAAGGTGAAATACTGCGCAGCGGCTATCAGGTGGTCCTTGCGGGCCCGCCCAACGCCGGCAAGTCGAGCCTGCTCAACGCACTCGCCAAACGCGATGCCGCGATCGTCTCCGAGGAAGCCGGCACCACCCGCGACATCATCGAAGTGCGTCTCGACCTAGGCGGCATCCCGGTGGTCATCAGCGATACTGCAGGCATCAGGGCCCCAAGCGGCACCATCGAACGCGAGGGCATACGGCGCACTCTAGCACGCGCCAGGGATG
>JANOOW010000339.1:0-14332 GCA_031421555.1 Hyphomicrobiaceae bacterium
GCTGGTCGATGGACCTGCCGCATCAGCAACGCCTGCGCGATGTAATGGGCCTCGAGATCGGCGACGGAACCGCGCAAATCATGAAGATGATCATCGCCCGCCAGAAAATCGGGCGGCGAACTTAGTAATAGAAGGACATTCATCATGGCTACCAAAGATCAGACCATCGGCTTTATCGGGCTTGGCGCGATGGGTCGCGGCATGGCTTCGAACTGCGTGAAAAAAGGCTTCAAGCTCATCGTTTTCGACATCAAGCCGGAGCCGGTCGCCGATCTCGTCAAGCTTGGCGCGACGGCTGCGAAGTCGATCGCGGATGTAGCCACGTCCTGCTCCATCGTCATCACGGTGCTGCCGACGGGGCGCGAGGTCGATCAGATTGTATTGGGTGCCGACGGTGTGTATGCACACGCCAAGCCGGGCACGCTGGTGATGGATCTGTCGACCATCGATCCCGAGACCACCGACAAGATGCATGCCGAAGCCAAACGCCTCGGCATGAAGGCTGTCGACGCTCCGATCGGCCGGCTCGCCTGGCACGCCGATCGCGGCGAGAGCCTGTTCATGGTCGGCGCAGATGCGGCCGACTTCGAAGTGGTAAAGCCGTTGCTCGACGCGATGGGCACGACCATCCACCATTGCGGCGCCGCCGGTACGGGAACGCGGACCAAGCTGATCAACAATTATCTGGCGATCATTTCCTGTCAGCTCAACGCCGAGGCATTGGCACTGTCGCAGCGCTTCGGCCTCGATCTCGCGACGACGCTCGACGTCATACACGGCACGACGGCCACTAACGGTCAGCTCAAGATCAATTGGCCGAACAAGGTGCTCGCCGGCGACACCTCACCCGGCTTCACGATCGACCTCGCGCATAAGGATTTATCCCTGATCATGGGTGCGGCCAACGCCGCGCGCGTACCGCTACCGGTGGCCGCCGCAGCACGTGAGATGTTCTCGACTGCGCGCGCTCGTGGCTACGGCGGCCAGGATTTCTCCGCCATGGGCGACTTGATGTGCGATCTCATCCAAGCCGAGCAGCCCAGGCTGAAGAAGAGCTGAGACGGCGGCTCATTCCGGCCAGCGGAGTGTTGACCGCTTCGTAGGTCGGGTAGAGCCCATTTGCGAGACCCGACGCTGCTGTCACCGCCCGTGGAATGGCGGCTCCCGCAAGTGGCTCTAACCGGCCTACGGCACCACCCATGCATTAGGCAGGTCATTGTTATTGCGATTTAGCGTAAGATTTAGCGTTTTGCCTTCTTCGCTGGTTTGGCAGGATCGTGATCGTGATCGTGCGCACACTCCGGCCCATGCACATGATGTTCGTCGTGCCCGTGATTGTGATCATGACTATGATCGTGCCCGCAGCCGGGCCCGTGCACGTGTTCCGATTGCTGGGGATCGATCAGCACTGCGGCCATCGTCCGCTCGATCGCGATAGAGGCCTCGCGCGGCGAATCGCGCGCTTCGATTGCAAGGCTCATGATTTCCGAGGCCAATCGGATGTCGTCGACCTGCCCCAGGTAGTGGCGGCGCAACCGGCCCTGCCGATCGAACAATAAAAGCGTCGGCGTGCCGCGCATCTCGTAGGCTTCCATCGTCAACGGCAGTTCGCGCCCGTTGGCCTTGTCCGCCGCGATCGGGAATGGCCAGCGATACTCGTGCACAAACGCTTCGAGCGCCGGCACGGTCATCGCCTCGTGATGTTCGAACACGGTGTGCATGCCGATCACCGCCACTTCATCGGAGTTAAACCGTTCGGTGAGTTTTTTTGCCTGCGGCAGCGCGTGCGAAACGCATCCTGGGCAAAGCATCTGAAACGCCAGCACCACGACCACCCGCCCCCGCAACGCTTCGAGCGAGAGCGGCGCCTTGGTGTTGATCCACTTTTCGATCTGCAGCTCGGGCGGCTTTTCCGGGTTGAACATGATGCACTCCTGAGCTGTTGGCGTTTCCGCCCGATGGCTTAGCCCGACAGGTGCCCGCAGTTCAAGCCGGGGGGATCGCGCCCTTGCGCTCGACTATCATGCGGTATTGCTCGGGCTCGCGATGACGCGCGAAGTTGAAGGTCGACGCTTTGTAGCTGTTGCACTCGTCGAGATCGCAGCGCGCAACGACGAGTTCGTCGGCCTGCGTAAGCGCTTGTGCAACGATAACGCCCGATGGCGCAATGATCGACGATCCGCCGATCATCTCGCATCCCTCTTCCACGCCGCATTTGGCCACACCCACGACCCAGGTGCCGTTGGCATAGGCTCCGCCCTGCATGCACAGCTGATTGTGGAACTCCGAAAGCCGGTCGTGATCCGGTGCCGGCGGATTGTGCCGCGGCGTGTTGTAGCCGAGCAGAACCATCTCGACGCCTTGCAGGCCCATGACACGATACGTCTCGGGCCAGCGCCGATCATTGCAGATCGCCATGCCCACGTTGCCGCCAAACGCTTTCCACACCGGCCACGACAGATTGCCTACCTCGAAGTAACGCTTCTCCAGATGTTGGAACGCGCGCCAAGGCTCGTGCCCGGCGTGCCCAGGCAGGTGGATCTTGCGGTATTTGCCGACGAGTTTGCCGGCGCCGTCGACCAGGATCGACGTGTTGTAACGATATGTCTCAGCCCCCGCGCGCTCCAATTCGGCGTAGCCCAAATAGAACCCGATGCCGAGCCGCTTGGCCTCGTCGAACAGCGGCGCGGTGACGTTGGATGGCATCTCGGTTTCGAAGAATGCGTCCACCTCGGCCTGATCCTCCATGAACCAGCGCGGGAAGAACGTTGTTAGCGCCAACTCCGGAAACACGACCAGGGTGCAGCCATGACGCGCCGCCTCCCGCAGGAGAATGAGCAGCCGCTCGACGACACCGGCGCGCGAATGGCTGCGTTGGATCGGTCCGAGCTGAGCTGCTCCCACGGTGATAATGCGACTCATGTTCCCAGCACCTCCTGCGCCGACTTTCCAACCACGCCCTTATAGATCCCAGCGTCGGTGTCGCCTTCGGTTCCGATCAATAGCACGCGCGACGATGCATCGATTTCAAGCTCGCGGCGAATATCCGGCCGGTCACGCAATGCCAGCATCGCGCCGAGCCCGCCGCCGCTGCACTCCCCCGCGACAATCGCCTGATCACCGCCAACCGGCGAAGCGAACCGGCGCATGCCTTCGAGCGCATAGCGATCGTCGATCGCCATCGCCGCGTGCGCGCCAGCGTGCAGTACTGGCCATGCCAGCGTCGAAACCTCGCCGCAACTAAGGCCCGCCATGACGGTTTCGTCTGTGATGGTAACGTCCGTTCGCGAGCCCGCTTCAATGCTGCGATAGACACAGTCGGCCCGCGCCGGCTCCAGCACGATGAAGACCGGCCGCGTGCGAAGGCTGATCCAAAGTTGAGCGAGCAACGCGCTCGCCAAACCACCGACGCCGGCCGGCGCAAATCCGTGCGTGGGAGGCTGATCGGTTTGCGCCAGCACCTCGCGCGCGATGACGGCGTAACCGCTCGTGATATCGCGCGGCACCTCCTCATAGTCCGGCGTACCTGTATCCTGCACCACGAACCAACCGTTCTTGGCCGCGTCGGAAAACGTGTGACGAACGCTGTCGTCGTAGCCGCCGGAAACGCGATGCACCTCTGCCCCGTAGGCTGCGATTGCCTGCCCACGCGCTTCGCTCACCGTCTCGTGGATGAAGATCACACACCGGCAGCCGAAGGTGCGCGCCCCCCACGCGACCGAACGTCCGTGGTTGCCATCGGTCGCCGACGCGACGGTGATGTCTCTGGTGAATTCGCGCCAGCGTCCCGCCGCCAAATCGCTCGATGTTACCGGCTCGACAACGCCACGCCGCGCGAGTTCCTTTGCCAGCACCCGCATCACCGCGTACGCACCACCCAGCGCCTTGAAGCTGTTGAGCCCGAAACGATGCCGCTCCTCTTTGTAGAGTAGTTGTCCGATCCCAAACTCCGCCGCGAGACCGGGAAGTGGTACCAGAGGTGTCGGCGCGTAGCCCGGCCAGCTCGATATCTCAGCGTAAGCCGCATCGAAGCCGGAGGCCGGCAGCACGCGGTCGAGATCGTCGGTGTAGCGGGCGCGACGACCGACTGCGCCGCTGTTCAGTGCAACGCGAACAAGATCGTTGCCGGCAACCATGTCGTCACCCTCACGCGCTTTGCGCCGGCGTCCCATCCCGCAAGTGGCAGGCGGCGAGATGTCCTGGCATGACCTCTTTCAGAGGCGGGGTTTCGACGTAGCAGCGGTCGAACGCGTAGGGGCAGCGGGTGTGGAAGTGGCAGCCCTTCGGCGGATTGATCGGGCTCGGCACGTCGCCTTCCAGAATGATGCGTTTCGACTTGACGGTTGGATCGGGCACCGGCACCGCCGATAGCAGTGCCTCCGTGTAGGGATGCTGCGGCTTCGAGAACAGCGCCTTCTTGGTCGCCAATTCGACGATACGCCCGAGGTACATGACCGCCACGCGATGCGAGATGTGCTGCACCACAGCCAGATCGTGCGCGATGAAGAGGTAGGAAAGCCCGAACTCCGCCTGCAGATCGATCAGCAGGTTGATGACCTGCGCCTGCACCGACACGTCGAGCGCCGATACCGGCTCGTCGCACACGATCACTTTCGGATTGAGTGCGAGCGCGCGCGCAATCACCAGCCGTTGCCGTTGCCCACCGGAAAACTCGTGCGGATAGCGGCTGAGTTGATCGGAGCGCAACCCGACCTTCTGGAACAGCCATGCGACGCGATCAGTAATCTGGGCCGCCGACCAGTGCTCGAAATTCCGCAACGGCTCGCCGACGATATCGACGGCTCGCATGCGCGGGTTGAGCGAGGAATAAGGATCCTGGAAAACTACCTGCAGTCCGCGCCGCTCCCCCCGCATCTCTTTGCGGGTCAGCGCGTCGATGCGTTTGCCGGCGAGCGTGATCTCGCCCTCGGTCGGCTCGATCAACCGCAGAATGAGCTTGCCAGCGGTCGATTTCCCGCAACCGGATTCGCCGACCAGACCAAGCGTCTCGCCGGGTCCGATCGAGAAGCTCACGCCATCGACGGCTTTGACTTGGCCGCCGGACAAGCCGAGGAAGCCCTTGCGGATCGGGAAGTGCTTCTTGAGGTTCGTCACCTCGAGAACCGGCGATGTCATAGCCGCGCTTGCGTCGATCATGCGGCACCTGCGAGTAGACGATCCGATTCCCAGCAGGCGACCATGTGGCCGTTGCCCTTCTGCTCCAGCAGTGGATACGACGTGCGGCATTGCCCGGTTGCAAAGGTGCAGCGCGGCGCGAATATGCAGCCTGGGATCGCTTCGCGCAACGACGGCACGACGCCCGGGATTTCCGCGAGGCGGATCTTCGTCGCATCGGCACCGGCGAGACGGGGAACAGAGCCCAGCAGCGCGCGCGTGTAGGGATGACGCGGCGTCGCAAACAACTCTGCCACCGGCGCCTCCTCGACCTTGCGCCCGCCGTACATGACGACGACGCGTTGCGCCATCTCGGCAACGACGCCCAGATCGTGAGTGATAAGAATGATTGCCGATCCGGTTTTCTCGTTGAGTTGCCGCATCAGATCCAGAATTTGTGCCTGCACCGTCACGTCGAGTGCCGTCGTCGGCTCGTCAGCGATCAGCAGCTTGGGAGAACATGCGAGCGCCATCGCGATCATCACGCGCTGACGCATACCGCCGGACAGCTCATGCGGGTATTGCCGCACGCGCCGCTCCGGTTCCGGAATCCCAACGAGCTTCAGGCTATCGACCGCCCGCTCGGTCGCCTGCCTCTTGTCCAAGCCCTGGTGCAGGATCAGTGCTTCGCCGATCTGGTGACCGATGGTCAGCACCGGATTGAGCGACGTCATCGGCTCCTGGAAGATCATCGAGATGTCGTTGCCGCGGATCTGACGCATCTCGGCTTCCGGCACATCGATCAGATTGCGGCCGCCGAACATGACACGCCCGACGCTGCGCCCCGGCGGGTCGGGGATCAGCCGCAAAATGGACATCGCGGTGACGGATTTTCCGCAACCGCTCTCACCGACGATGGCGAGCACTTCGCCTTCCTCGACATGGAACGAGATGCCATCGACGGCGCGAACAATGCCACCAGCCGTGCGGAAATGCGTGCGCAGATTTTCGACTTCAAGAAGGGCCATACCCTAATGCCCCTTTTGAGCGCGTGGATCGAACGCATCGCGCAGACCGTCGCCGAGCAGGTTGACTGCGAGCACAGTGACCGACAGGAAGAGTGCCGGGATCATGACGATATAGGGCTTCACCTCCCACACGGCGCGGCCTTCGGCCATGATGTTGCCCCACGACGGGATCGTCGGCGGGGTGCCCGCGCCGATGAACGAGAGAATGGCTTCGACGATCATCGCCGAGGCACAGATGTACGTCGCCTGTACGGTCATCGGCGCAATCGTATTCGGCAGGATGTGGCGCCAAATGATCATCGGCGTGCGTGTACCCGAGGCGATCGCGGCATCCACGTACGGCTGCTCGCGCAATGTCAGCACGACGCCGCGCACCAAGCGGGCGACGCGAGGCACCTCGGCGACGGCAATCGCGGTGATCACGTTCCTGACGCTGGCGCCGCTGAACGCCATCATGGCAATGGCGAGCAGGATCGGTGGGATCGACATCAAACCGTCCATGATGCGCATGACAATGGCGTCTGCGAAGCGCGAGAACCCGGAAAAGAGCCCGATCACAAGGCCGGCGATCGAAGCCAGGATCGCCACCGAAAAGCCGACCAGCAAGGACACGCGCGTGCCGTACAACACGCGAGAGTAGAGGTCGCGGCCGATCTGGTCGGTGCCGAACCAGTATTCGGCGGACGGTGCACGATTACGTTTCGCCGGCGCGATTGCCGTCGGATCGACCGGGGTCAGCAGCGGCGCAAAGATGGCGACGCCAAGCAGGATCGTCAGCAGCGTACCGCCGATCACGATGTTCGGATGATTGACGACGAAGCCCATAACCCGGCCGCGCTTCCTGGCCGGCGGGTACACATCGCCGGCGGGTGCGCCTTGCGCTTCCCGGAACTGCGAAGCTTTCGGGACCGTATTCAATATCTGATCCTCGGGTCGAGCACGGTATAAAGCAGATCGATCAGCAGGTTGACCAGCACGTAGACGAACGAGAATAGCAATACGACGCCCTGGATCACGGGGTAATCGCGCCGCAAAATCGAATCCAAGGTCAGCCGGCCGAGACCGGGAATAGCAAACACGCTCTCGGTAACGACAGCACCACCAATGAGCAATGCAATGCCAATGCCGATGACGGTTACGATCGGCACGGCGGCGTTCTTCAGTGCATGCAGAAACAGTATTTGATAGCGGCCAACACCCTTGGCATGCGCGGTACGAATATAGTCCTGGCTCAATATCTCGAGCATCGATGCGCGCGTGATGCGCGCGATCAACGCGATATAGATGAAACCGAGAGCGAATGCCGGAAGAACGAGATTGTTGAGCCAAGGGCCAATGCCCCGGCTGATTGGCGTGTAGCCTTGCACCGGAAACCAATCGAGTTTCAACGCGAAGACGTAGATCATTACATAGCCGATGACGAACACCGGGGCGGAAAATCCGACGACCGCCGTCGCCATGATCGCGCTATCGATCCAGGTGCCGCGTTTCCAAGCTGCGATGACGCCCATTGGCACGGCAACCGTGATCGCAAGGATCAACGTAAGCAGCATCAGCGACAACGTCGGCTCGATCCGCTGCGCGATCATACCGGACACGGGAAGCTTGGTCAGGATCGACTTGCCGAGGTCACCGTGCAGGATGCCCCAGGTCCACTCGCCGAAGCGAATATGGAACGGGCGGTCGAGGCCCATCGCCGTTCGAATCCGGGCGATGTCCTCAGCGGTCGCTTGATCGCCAGCATTTCCGGCCGCCGGATCTGACGGGTCCAGATAGATCAGGGAGAACACGATCAGAGCGACGATCGCCATCACGGGGATCGTCGCTAGGATGCGTCTCAGGATGTAGGACAGCATGCCGGTCAAGCGCCTTGATATTGGTTTCGATCTCCGCCTATCGGGACGGAGATAAAAAACTCAGTGCCGTGGATGGGTCAGCGCACACTGCGTGCGCGTAACCAACGTCTTGTAATCGTGGAAGTTGGGTTACGGCCGCAACCGCGTCCTAAACCCAACCTACGGACTACGGACCTTAAGCCTTCTTGACGTCCCACAGGAACGGCAGCGGACCCTTCGTTATCCCGGTGATGTTTGTCCGCCACGCCTGATAAACCTGGAAGAAGCCGGTCGGGGCGTAGACGCCATTCGCGAATGCTTCCTTGTTCAGACGGCCGACGGCGGCCTTCTCCTCGTCGAGGTTCTTGGCGTCGAACCAGGATTCGACTTCCTTCTCGACCGAGGGAACGTTCGGCCAGCCGAACCATGCCTTGTCGCCGTTGGCGCGGATGGCGGAGTACACCGCCGGGTTCACACAGTCGGCGCCTGCATGCCAAGTATGGAACATGTGCCAGCCGCCGGCAGCACCCGGTGGCTCCTTCTTGGCGCGACGGGACCCGACGGTACCCCAGTCGGTTGCGACGAAGTCGACCGTCATCCCGATCTTCTTCAGCAAATCGGCGGTGACGTCGCCGAATGCCTTCGTGATCGCCTGGTCTTGCGCGACAAGGCAGGTGATCGGCTCACCCTTATAGCCACTTTCGACCAGCAGCTTCTTTGCCGCCTCGATATTGCGCGGGCCTTTTAGGATCTCGCCACCCTCTTCCGTGAAGAGCGGCGTGCCGGGCGTAAAGAAGCTTCCCATCGTCTTCCACATCGCCGTGTCGTCACCGATCAGCGAGCGCATGTAGTCTTCTTGGCTCAGCGCCGTGAGGACTGCGAGGCGCGCCTTCACGTTGTTGAAGGGCGCGTGCAGGTGATTGAACCGGAACGAACCGATATTTCCGAGCGGATCGGCCACATCGACCATCAGGCTCTTGTTCTTCTTTAGAACCGGCGCGAGATCGGTCGGCGCGATCTCCCACCAATCGACTTCACCGTTTTGCAGCGCAGCCGATGCCGTTGCGGCATCGGGCATGATGATCCACTCGAGCCGGTCGATGTAGATCTTCTTGCCGCCTGACAACCAACTCGCTGGCTCGGAGCGGGGCACATAATCCATGTTTTTCTCGAACACGGCCTTGGCGCCCGGAACCCACTCGCTCTTGTTGAACTTCATCGGACCGGAGCCGACATACTCCGTGATTTGCTGAAATGCATCGGTCTTCGCAATGCGCTCCGGCATGATGAATGCGCAGGGCGTGTTGTTCTTGCCGAGTGCCAGTAGCATCTTCGGGAACGGCTTCGACAGCACCCACTTGAACGAACGGTCGTCGATAGCCGTCAGCTCTTTTTGAATGGCGAGGATCAACGTGCCCATCGGGTCGCGCTTGGCCCAACGAGCGAGGCTCGCGACGCAATCCTTCGCGGTGACCTTTTCGCCGTCATGCCACTTGAGGCCATCACGCAGCTTGAACGTCCAAGTCAGCCCGTCCGATGAGACCTCTTCACTCTCGGCCATTTGCCGCTTCGGCGTCAAAGTATTGTCCACGCCATAGAGCATGTCCCACACCATCGCCGACGCATTGCGCACGACATACTGCGTGCCCCAGATCGGATCGAAGTTGGCAAGGTTCGCCTGCGGAACGAATTTGAGAGTTTTTGCAGCGGCACCCTGCGAGAGGGCCGGCATTGGAAAGCCACTCAAGCCGACCAGGCCTGCGCCACCGATGCCTTTAAGCGCTGTTCTACGATTGACCGTCAATGTGACCTCCCTAAGCACGCCTGTTTTCCAGATCGAACCTAGAGGGTCGCATTGATTTTGAGCAAGCGCAATCATCGGCCAAAAAATGAGCGGTGGCAGAAAAATTAAGCGGTTTGGCCAGTGTCCTGCGCACGTGCCAGACCTCGAACGTTCATCCGAACGACGGTCCGAACTTGTTCGAACGCGGGAAGCCCTTCGGCACCAGCAGACCCGCCTGCGCGCGCGCGCCAACCCAGTCCTTGAGATCCGAGATCGGCAGCGTGAACGTGCGGTTGGCGCCGTCGAGCCAGGTCAGGCCTTCCTTCTTCACGAACACGCGTACGTCGGACACGCCGCCATCCTTGTAGCGCTGCAGAATCACGCCCTTGCCGCGCGTCATCTCACTCAATTCTTCGCGGGTGAAGATGATCATCTTGCGGTTCTCGCCGACCACCGCGATCATGTCGCCGCTGACTGGAACGCAGATCTTTGCTTCCTCCGGCTCGCTGACGTTGAGCACCTGCTTACCCTTGCGCGTCGACGCCAAAACTTCGTCCTCCGGCACGATGAAGCCGTAGCCCGACGTCGATGCGACGAGCAGCTTGCGGCCCGGCTCGTGCACGAACATTTCGAGGAAGTCGTGGTTTTCCTCGACGTCGACCATCAGCCGCACCGGCTCGCCGTGACCGCGGCCGCCGGGCAACTGATCGCCGCTGAGCGTGTAGAACCGTCCATTGGTCGCGAACACGATCAGCTTGTCGGTTGTAAACGCCTTCACGGCCCGTTTCAGTTCGTCGCCCTGCTTGAACTCGAGCTTCGACAGATCGTCCTGGTGCCCTTTCATTGCCCGGATCCAGCCCTTCCCGGACAGGATCACCGTGATCGGCTCCTTCTCGATGAAAGCCGATTCGAGATCGACCGTGATCTCCGGCGCGACTTCGAACTGCGTGCGGCGGCGGCCAAGTTCTGTCTTCTTCGAGTAGCGCTCGCGCGTTGCCTTGATCTCGGTCGCGATCCGGTCCCACTGCTCATCGTCGGAGGCCAGCAGCTGCTTCAACATGCGCTGCTCGGCCGTCAACTTGTCATGCTCGGCACGGATCTCGTGCTCTTCCAACTTCGACAATGACCGCAGGCGCAAGTTGAGGATCGCCTCGGCCTGCACATCGGAGAGTTTGAATGTGCTGATCAACACCTGCTTCGGCTCGTCCTCGTAACGGACGATGCGGATCACCTCGTCCAGATTGAGGAAGGCGATCAGATAGCCGTCGAGCACCTCGAGGCGATGCGCAATCTTCGCCAGCCGGAAGTTTGTCCGCCGCACCAGCACTTCGACGCGATGCTCCAGCCACTGGCCGAGCACCTCCTTCAACGATAGCACGTTCGGGATCTGTCCCGCCGACAGTACGTTCATGTTGAGGCCGAAGCGGATCTCCATTTCCGACACGCGGAACAGGCTCTCCATCATCACCACCGGATCGACCGTACGGCTCTTCGGCTCGATGACGAGGCGCACGACCTCCGCGCTTTCATCGCGCACGTCACCGACGAGCGGCAACTTTTTCTCGCCAATCAGGTCGGCGAGCTTCTCGACGAGCTTGCCCTTCTGCACCTGGTAGGGGATCTCGGTGATGACGATCTGATAACCGCCGCGCCCGGTGTCTTCCTTCTCCCACTTGGCGCGCAGACGAAAACCGCCGCGTCCGGTGCGATAGGTCTCGATGATGCTCTCGCGCGGCTCCACCAGCACACCGCCGGTTGGAAAGTCTGGCCCCGGCACGAACTCGACGAGCTTTTCGATCGTTGCATTCGGATGCTTGATCAGGTGCAGCAGGGCCGCGCACAGTTCATCGACGTTATGCGGTGCGATATTGGTCGCCATGCCGACCGCGATACCCGACGAGCCATTTGCCAGCACGTTGGGGAAGGCTGCCGGCAAGACGACCGGCTCGTTCTCCTTGCCATCGTAGTTTGGCCGGAAGTCGACGGCGTCCTCGTCGAGGCCATCGAGGATTTCGACCGACGTAACGCTAAGGCGCGCTTCCGTATACCGGTCGGCCGCCGCGTTATCGCCGTCGATGTTGCCGAAGTTTCCCTGGCCATCGACCAGCGGATAGCGCACGGAAAAATCCTGCGCGAGCCGGACCAGCGCCTCGTACAGCGCCAGATTGCCGTGCGGATGGTACTTGCCCATCGCCTCGCCGACAATACGGGCGCATTTCATATAATTTGACGGCGGCTCGAGATTGAGCCGTTGCATCGTATAGAGAATGCGCCGATGAACCGGCTTCAGCCCGTCGCGCACGTCGGGCAGCGCGCGATGCATGATGGTCGACAGCGCGTAGGCGAGGTAACGCTCCTCGATCGCATCCTTGAGATCGATGCCTTCGACCTTCCCGCCGTTCGACGAGCCGGAATTTGGTGGAATCGGTTTGTTGTTCATGGCGCGGTGTTAGCGCGGCCAAGGTTGCAGCTCAACCCGGTGTGGCGCGTTGTCCTCAGCCAGGTGTGGATTGCGCCGCTAAGACGCCAGCTCCGCCTTGGCCACATGCCCGGCGATCAGCCCGCCCACTTCAGCCGCGTGTGTCGCGATCATGAAATGGGCGGCGCCCTCGATGGTGATCAACTTTGCACCTTGGATGCTTTCGGCGAGCAGTTCATTGGCCCGCCGCGCTACCGGATTGCTGGCGCTGCCGGTGATCACAAGGACCGGAATTTCGATCTCGCGCAAAGCCTCGGACGACGGCGCATAACCGTACGCACTCGCCCAATCGATGAGATTGACGGCAGTCGTCTCGATCGCATACGCGCGCAGCTTCGGTGGCCACGAAGCGAACGTGCCGGCACCGCCATAGAAATCGATCATCATGCCGATTGCATCTGATCGGCCAGCTTTGAAGTCGGCGAAATAAGCTTCGGTCATATTCTGGAAGCCGCGATAGTGCTCGTGTTCTCCGCGCTGGCGCAGAATCTCGACCGCGGGCGCCTCGACGATCGTCAGGCTTTTCAGCCCGACGCGGTGGCGCAACGCAACGGCGAGTGAAATTAGCCCACCGAACGAATGCCCCACCAGGTGGACGTTGCCGCCGGCACGCGCAATTACCGCCTCGACAATCTCCGCCTCGTGATCGATCGATGGATCCTGCGCGCTGCGGCGTTCGGCTGTGCCGCCGTACCCCAGAAGGCTCGTCGTAATGCTGCGAAAGCGGCTATTCCACGTCGCCGTAATCGGCCGCCAGGCTGCACCGGTGCTACACGAGCCCGGCACGAGGACGATGGCCGGACCAGCGCCGGTCTCGTCATAATCTATGCGGCCAGCCGGATCATCGATCATTGCGCACCACGGGATGTTCATCGGCCGCGATGCTAACCTGCGGGCCGATCAGGTGGAAGGAATAGCTACGCGCTTCCGTTTGCTCATCGCAGCGCGCATAGACGAAACCTTCCGGTGTCAGCGGCGGCCGAATAGCCGTTCTATATCGGTCAGCTTCAGTTCGACGTAGGTGGGGCGTCCGTGATTGCACTGGCCGGAGAATGGTACGGCCTCCATCTCGCGCAGAAGTGCGTTCATTTCCGCCGCGGTAAGCCGACGCCCGGCTCGCACGCTGCCGTGACACGCCATCGTCGAGCACACGGCCTCGAGCCGCTCGCGCAAACGCAGTGATTGACCCTCGTGCAACAGATCGGCGGCTAGATCGCGCACCAGCCCTTGCACGTCGGTATCGCCCAGCAAGGCGGGCACTTCGCGCACCGCCACCGCACCCGAGCCGAACGCTTCGAGGACCAAGCCCAACTCGGCAAGTTCGCTGGCTTGTTCCGCGAGCACGGCTGCTTCGTCGACACCCACTTCGACGATCTCGGGTATCAGCAGACCTTGCCGCGTGACGCCACCATTCGCCAGCATCGCTTTCATGCGCTCGTACACCAGGCGCTCGTGCGCCGCGTGCTGGTCGACGATCACGACGGAAGTTTGCGTTTGCGACACGATGTAGGTTTCGTGCAGCTGCGCTCGCGCCGCACCCAGAGGCCGGTCGAGGAGGTCAGGCAGCGGCGCATCAGTGAACCCTGCCGTGTCCGCGCTCGTGCCGTCGAGCCCGCTGAGCGGCGCCTGCATCATCTCGGCAAAGCCTGGGGACATCTGCGCCGATGGCCGACGGGATGTGTACCCAGCGCTTACGAACGCCTCCACAGTCGCCGTGCCTCCGGCTGCACTCGCGCGGTGACCGGCGGCATCGAGCACGCTACGCAAACCACCGATGATCAAGCTGCGCACGCGCGCGGCATCGCGGAAGCGCACCTCCACCTTCGCTGGATGCACATTGACGTCGACCTCGCGCGGTTCGAGATCGACGAACAATGCAAGCAGCGGATGCCGGCCCCTCGCAATGAGGTCGCCGTAGGCCGCCCGCACCGCGCCAACCAACAATTTATCCCGCACCGGCCGGCCGTTGACGAATAGAAACTGCAGCGTCGTGTCGGGCCGGTTCAGCGTTGGCAGGCCGGCGAACCCCGCGACCCGCACGCCTTCGCGCTCACCGGCGAGATGCAGAGCATCCGCCATGAACTCCGGCCCC
>JANOOW010000340.1:0-3327 GCA_031421555.1 Hyphomicrobiaceae bacterium
GAAGACGGTCCGGCGGCTGACGTTGGGCAAACCTGTCATCATGGGACGCAAGACATTTCAGTCGCTTGGCAAGCCGCTCGATGGAAGGCTCAACATCGTCGTCAGCCGCGATCGGTTGTTCGAATTGGCGGGCGCAACGGTGGTGCAGTCGCTCGAAGCTGCCATCGATCTCGCCAAGCGAAGCGCTGGAGATGGCGAGATCATGGTCATCGGCGGCGCGCAAATCTATCGGGCGGCGTTGCCTTCCGCGAACCGCATCTATCTGACGCGGGTACACGCTAGGCCCGAGGGTGATACAACATTCGCAATACCAGACGATGAGACGTGGCAGCAGGTATCGTCAGCCCAACTGCCCCAAGCAGACAACGACGATTACTCGTGTTCTTTGCTCGTCTTCGAACGATCGGACCTCTGCGGGTCTCGGCTGGTGACTTGAACTGGAACACTGTACTTACCAGTTATCGTTCTCACATTTGCGCGGCTTCAAGCGCTAGCCTATAACCCTCTCGCGCAATGAGAGAAACCTCTCATTCAGAGCCGAACGTCTAGTTTCCGCATTCGGATGGCGATCAGCCAACCAGTGCATGTAGATGTGCACGGCTCTGCATCCACCCTTGCAACATGAACGAAAGGCCACGAGCGAATGCCTTGGAATAACCAGAGTGGCGGCGGTGGCGGCTGGAAAAGCGGCGGCGGCGGCGACAACAACAAACCCGGTGGACCCTGGGGCAGTGGACCCGGTGGTGGTGGCGGCAACAACCAGCAGCCAGATCTCGAAGCGATCCTGAAAAAGGGTCAAGATAAACTGAAGCAGTTCCAGCAAGGATCGGGCCTCCCCGGGCCGCTGATGCTGTTACTCGGCGCGCTGATCGTCGCGTTTGCCGGCTTCTATGCCTTCACCTTCCGCGTCAACCCAGACGAACTCGGCGTCGTCATGCGCTTCGGTAAGCCGAACCGCGATGCAGGTCCCGGCTTGCACTTCCGCTGGCCTTTCCCGGTTGAAGAAGTTCGGTTGCCGAAGGTGACCGAGCAGCGCACCACGCCGATCGGCAAGCGTGCCGGCGACGTGATGGCAACGCGCGGGGCAGTGTCGGGTGGCGAAAACAGCCTGTTGCTCACGGGTGACGAGAACATCGTCGATCTGAGCTTCGTTGTTTACTGGCGCATCGATACAAAAAAGGTGCAGGACTACCTCTTTAACATTCAGAAACCGGAAGAGACCGTGCGCGAGGTAGCAGAGAGCGCCATGCGTGAGGTCGTCGGCCAGTCTGCTCTGCAATCGCTTCTGACCGAAGGCCGTCAGAAAACCGAAGTTGCGGTTCAAAGGTTGATGCAATCGGTGCTCGACAGCTACGGCGCTGGCGTGCGGATCGATCAGATTCAGCTGCGCGAAGTCGATCCTCCGCAGCAGGTCATCGAGAAGTTCCGGGACGTGCAGGCTGCGCGCAACGAGCGCGACACGCTGCAGAAGCAGGCGCAGACCTACGCCGATGGCGTGATCCCGCGAGCCAAGGGTGAAGCCGACCGTATTCTGGCGGGTGCGCAGGGCTATAAGGATCAGACCGTGGCCGAGGCGACCGGCCAAGCGGCGCGCTTTATCAAGATCTATGACGAATACAAGAAGGCGCCGGACATCACGCGGCAGCGCATGTTCATCGAAATGCAGGAGCGCGTGTTGAGCGGTACCGACAAGATCATTATCGATAACAAGAATGGTGGATCAGGCGTGTTGCCGTTGTTGCCGCTCGACCAGCAGAGACGTCAGCCGCAGACCAAGACGGAGGCAGTGCAATGATGCGCACTTTTTTAGCGAGCCTAGTAGCTTTGTTGGCTATCGCCGCGGCTGCGGTTTACGCATCGGCCTTCATCGTGCATCAGAATGAGCAAGTGATCGTGCTTCGGTTCGGTGAAACGAAGCAAGTGGTCCGCGAGCCGGGCCTCAACTGGAAGCTGCCGTTCGTCGATACGATCGAGACCTTCGACAAGCGCATTCTCGACCTCGGTACGGCCGAGCAGGAAGTCACATTATCCGATCAGAAGCGGTTGATCGTCGACGCCTTCGCGCGGTATCGCATCATCAACCCGTTGCTGTTCTACCAGAATGTGCGTACCGAACGGCGCGTGCAAGCCGTGTTGAGCCCGCTTATCGAGTCCGCAATCCGGCGCGTGCTCGGTGGCGCAACGCTGCAGGACGTGGTCAAGGATCGCCGGGAGCCTTTGATGAAGGAGATCGCCTCGCAGGTGAACCGCGAGGGCCGCGAATACGGTGTTGAGGTCGTCGACGTGCGTATCAAGCGGGCCGACCTGCCGCGGCAAAATCTCGATAGCGTGTTCAACCGCATGATGGCCGACCGGGTGCGCGAAGCGACCGAGCTCAGGGCCCAAGGTGGCGCCGAGAAGGTGCGCATCGAAGCCAACGCCGATCGCGACGTCACGATCATCAAGGCCGAAGCCGTCAAGCGGTCCGAGTTGTTGCGCGGCGATGGCGATGCGGAACGTAACCGCGTATTCAACGAAGCATTCGGGCGTGACCCCGAGTTCTTCAAGTTCTACCGTTCGATGCAAGCCTACGAAGCGTCGTTGAAGCCTTCGGAAACACGCATGTTGCTTTCACCAGAGAGTGAGTTCATGCGGTACTTCAACAATCCGAACGGCGGCGCTTCCGCAAATGGAGTTGCCTCGAAACGGCCATGAACGATCTTATCGTTGGCGCCGGCCTGGTCCTCGTTTTCGAGGGACTGATCTGGGCCATTTCACCAGCGTTCGCGGTGCGAATGCTGGTGGCTGCCGCCGCGGCCCCGGAGCGTCGCTTGCGCATTGGCGGTGCCGTCGCAGTCGCAGCCGGCGTCGTCCTCGTGGGTCTCGTGCGAGGATGATTGCGATTACGCCATGTTGACATTTGCTAATGCCACCGCTGATTAATCGTTGGACATGGCGGCTTCGTTAGCCGCCCGGACGGAGAGCAGACGAGCATGATCCGATCAATTGGCTTTATTGCAGGCGCGGGTGTCGCATTGTCCGTAGCGCTGGTTGCGGTGCCAGCATTTGCCCAGCAGCGCGGTCCTCAGTCCGTCGCTCCGATCGCCGAAAAGTTGATCGAAGCGGTGGTCAACATCTCGACCAGCCAAACGGTGAAGGGTCCGCAAGGCGTGCCGTTGCCGCGCGTGCCGAAGGGGTCGCCGTTCGAAGACCTGTTCGAGGATTTCTTCAACAAGAAGGGTGGAAAATCGCAGGGCGACCGCAAGGTTTCGTCGCTCGGCTCCGGCTTCGTCATCGACGGCAAGGAAGGTCTCGTCGTCACCAACAACCACGTGATCGAAGGCGCTG
>JANOOW010000341.1:0-4804 GCA_031421555.1 Hyphomicrobiaceae bacterium
ATCATGACGCGCTGGCGCTGACCGCCCGACAACTGGTGCGGAAACGCCGCCAACCGCTTTTCCGGATCGCGGATGCCGACCTTCTGCAACAGGTCGAGCGTGCGGGCACGCGCCGCCGCATTGTCGAGACCGCGATGGATCTGCACGATCTCCGACACTAGCTGCTCGATCGTGTGCAGCGGATTGAGCGACGACATCGGCTCCTGAAAAATGATCGAGATCCGCTTGCCGCGGATCGCGCGCATTTCATCCTCTGTGGCGTTCAGAAGATTGCGGCCTTCGAAGTAGATCTCGCCCGTTGGATGCGAAGCTGCCGGATAATTCAGCAGGCGCAGAATCGACAATGCCGAAACGGTCTTGCCGGAGCCGGACTCGCCGACTAGCGCCACCGTCTCGCCCGGCGCGATGTTGAACGAGACGTGCTTCACCGCGAGGCTCGTCGTCTGCCCCGCACGAAACGCGACCGACAAGTCGCGCACCTGAACCAGCACTTCGGAAGATGTGGGAGTGGTCATCTACACCTACCGGAAGGTCTTGCGGGGGTCGAGGGCATCGCGCACGGCCTCGCCGATGAAGATCAGTAAACTCAAGAGCACGGCAATGGTAAAGAACGCGGTGAGACCGAGCCACGGCGCCTGCAAATTGGCTTTGCCCTGGGCGAGCAGCTCACCCAGCGAGGCGGAACCCGGCGGCAATCCCAGCCCAAGGAAATCCAGCGCGGTCAACGCGCCGATCGCACCCGATAACTTGAACGGCAGGAAGGTCAGCGTCGCCACCGTCGCGTTCGGCAGCAGATGCTTGAACATGATCTTGATGTTCGACAGCCCGAGCGCACGGGCCGCCGTCACATATTCGAGGTTCCGCCCGCGCAGGAATTCGGCGCGTACGACACCGACGAGCGAGACCCAGTTGAAGGCGAGGAGAATGAACAGCAGCGTCCAGAAGCCGGGGATCAGCATCGACGAGATAATGATCAGAACATACAACTCCGGGATCGACGACCACACTTCCAGCACGCGCTGGAACACGAGATCGACACGGCCGCCGAAGTAGCCCTGCGTCGCACCGGCAACGATACCGATGATCGACGACAGGATGGTCAGGATGAGCGCAAAGAGCACCGAGATGCGGAAGCCGTAGATGACGCGGGCGAGCACGTCGCGGCCTTGATCGTCGGTGCCGAACCAGTTGCGATTGCCGAACTGTGTGAAGCGCGCGATCTGATCGGGTGGCGCCTCGCAGAATTCACCCTTCGCCGCCCACGACGGCGGAGCGGGGAAGCCCAGGCAGCGCCCCTCGGCGTTCTTGTAGCGCGGGAAATCCTTGTTGATGGTGCTCGACGAGTAGCGCACGAGCGGCCACAACATCCAGCCGTTCTTCTCGATCTCGTTCAGGATTTCTGGATCGCGATAGTCGGTGACGGCAAGGAAGCCACCGAACTTCTGCTCGGGATAATCGATCAGCATCGGCATCAGCAACTCGCCCTTGTAGCGCGCGAGGATGGGCCGGTCGTTGGCGATCAACTCGGCACCGAGGCTCGCGAAGAACATCGCGAGAAATAGCCAGAAGCTGATGTAGCCGCGCCTGTTCGATTTGAAGTTCTGCCAGCGCCGCAGGTTGATCGGCGACAGACGAAAGCGCTCGCGCAGGCGCTCGGCCAGCGTCGGCACGGGGGGCAGGTCGAGGGCGGATGGTTCGGTTCGCGCGTCCACGGGCGTCAAACCTCCCGGCTTTCGAAGTCGATGCGCGGATCGACTAGCGTGTAAAGGAAGTCGGAGATCAAGTTTACGACCAGGCCCATCAGCGAGAAGATGTAAAGCGTCGCGAACACGACGGGATAGTCGCGGTTGATCAGGCTCTCGAAGCTGAGCAGGCCTAGGCCATCGAGCGAGAAAATCGTCTCGATGAGCAGTGAGCCGGCAAAGAACGAATGGATGAAGGCGGCTGGGAAACTCGCGATGACGAGCAGCATGGCGTTACGGAATACGTGGCCGTACAGCACCTGGCGCTCGCTCAAACCCTTGGCGCGGGCGGTCATCACGTACTGCTTGCGGATTTCGTCGATGAACGAGTTCTTGGTGAGGAACGCGTTCGTCGTGAAGGCGCCGAGCGACATCGCAATCAGGGGCAGCACCAGATGCCAGGCGTAGTCCTTGATCTTGCCGAACCATGAGAGTTGCTCCCAATTGTCGCTCGTCAGTCCGCGCGATGGAAACCACTGGAAGAACGATCCACCGGCGAAGACGACCAGCAAGAATACCGCGACGAGAAATCCCGGCACGGCATAGCCGATGACGAGAGCGCCGCTGGTCCAGGTGTCGAACTTCTCGCCGTCGTGCACGGCCTTGCGGATGCCGAGCGGGATCGAGATCAGATAAGTGAGCAGCGTTACCCAGATGCCGAGCGAGATCGACACCGGCAGCTTCTCCTTGACCAGTTGGATGACGCTGACGTCGCGGAAGTAGCTCTTGCCGAAGTCGAACGTGGCGTAGTTCTTCATCAGCAGCCAGAACCGCTCTGGCGCAGGCTTGTCGAGGCCGAACTGCTTCTCGAGCGACTTGATGAATTCCGGATCGAGGCCTTGCGCGCCGCGATATTTCGACCCGGTATTGCTGGCTGACGGCTGCGATGTCTGCTGCTGATTCGATGTTCCGAGACCGTCGCCTTGGCCGCCGCTGATACGGCCCGTCGCCGAACTCTCGTTGCCCGACAGCTGCGCGATCACCCGCTCGACGGGGCCACCCGGCATGAACTGCGTCACGCCGAACGTGATCAACATGATGCCGATCAGCGTCGGGATGATGAGTAGCAGTCGCTTGATCAGATAGGCTGCCATGCGGCAAGTGTCCTTCGAAGCTGCGTCTCAGTTGGTCTTTAGCTTGGCGGCCTTATCAGCGTCGACCCACCACGTGTCCTCGATGCCGCGGGCGTAACGCGGCTTCACCGTCGGGCGATCGAACTTGTCCCAGTAGGCGACATGGTGGGCCGCTTTGTAATAATGCGACACCCAGTAGTGGTTTGCGCGCAGCACGCGGTCGAGTGCACGAGCGGCGGTATTGAGTTCAGCCCGGGATTTCGATGTGATGATCTTGTCGATCATCGCATCGACGACGGGGTTCTTGACACCAGCGAGATTGCGGCTGCCGCTCATGTCGGCGGTCTCGGACGCAAAAATGCTCTTTAGTTCCGGCCCCGGCGTCAGGCTCATGACGAAGCGCGTGGTGACGACGTCGAAATCGAACTCCTTTACCCGGCGCTGGTACTGGGCTTCATCGACGCGCCGCATGCTGGCGTTTATGCCCAGACGCTTGAGGTTCTCGGTGTACGGGCCGGCGATGCGCTCCGACGATGGATCGGTGATCAGGAACTCGATGTCGAGGCCTTCGCCCTTGTCGTTTACGCGCCGCCCGTCCTTTACGACGTAGCCGGCGGCGGTGAGGAGGGCGTCTGCTTCGCGCAGAAGCTTACGATCTTTGCCCGATCCATCGCTGATCGGAGGAACGTAGGGTTCGCCGAAAACTTCACGCGGTAATTGTGCGCGATAGGGTTCGAGCAGGGCGACTTCTTCGGGCGAGGGCATCCCCACGGCCTTCATGTCCGAGTTCTCGAAGTAGCTGTGCGTGCGCTTGTAGACATTCGAGAATATGTTGGCGTTGGTCCACTCGAAGTCGAACGCGAGGTCGAGCGCCCGGCGCACGCGCACGTCGGCAAATTTAGCTCGTCGCAAGTTGAGGAAGAAGCCTTGCGTGCCCGACGGATTAGCATCGGGCATTGTAATTTTGAGCATACGGCCATCTTTTACCGCTTGGATGTCGTAGGCGTTCAGCCAGTCACGCGCCGTGAACTCCTCGCGCAGGTCGTAAGCGCCAGCCTTGAAGCTTTCCAGCGCTGCCGTGCGGTCGCGATAATACTCGTAGCGGATCTCGTCGAAGTTGTTGCGGCCCTTGTTGACCGGCAGATCCTTCGCCCAATAATCCTCGCGGCGCTTGTAGCTGACGAACGAGCCCTGTTTGTAGTCGCCGATCTTGTAGGGGCCGGAACCCAGCATCGGCTCGAGCGAACTTTCCTCGAAGTTGCGCGTGGCGAAGTAGACTTTCGACAGGATCGGCAAGCCCGCGACGAGCAACGGCAAGTCGCGTGTCTGGTCGCCCTGGAAGGTGTAGCGGATCGTTGTGGGATCGATCGCTTCGGCGCTGACGATGTCGCGCATTGCGATCCGAAAATTCGGGTGGCCCTTCGTTTTCAGAGTTTCGAACGTGAAGGCAACATCGCTGGCGGTCACCTGAGTACCGTCGGAAAACTTGGCTTCGGGGCGCAGTTTGAATGTCACTGAAGAGCGGTCAGGGGCAACGTCGACGTTCGATGCGACGAGGCCGTACATCGAGTCCGGTTCATCGGAAGCGCGGGCCATCAGCGAGTCGAATGTGGCGCCGAGCCCTTGTGCCGGATCGCCTTTCAGAATGAAGCCGTTGAAGCTGTCGAACGTGGTCAGCGCCGAGGTGCCGATGGTCGACAACCGCCCACCCTTCGGCGCGTTGGGGTTTACGTAGTCAAAGTGTTTGAAGTCCGCCGGGTACTTGAGGTCGCCAAAGATCGAGAGCCCGTGCCGTGGTTCGGCGTGCGCGCTCGTCGTCACGAACAAAGGGTTGGCCACCAATGCCGCCGCACCCAATGCCGTCATCCCGGCGAAGGCCGGGACCCACGACAAGGCGCCATATAACCAGGTTCCAGCGTTTGCAATCGGGCGATTTAAGATTTGAGACCGGTTTTGCTGCTGCTTGTCGATCGTCCCGGCCTTCGCCGG
>JANOOW010000342.1:0-4302 GCA_031421555.1 Hyphomicrobiaceae bacterium
GAGGTCGGGCCACACGACACCCGACCCGATCACGCTGTACCGCTCAGCAGTGACCCAACGCTCGATCGGCTTGTTGCTCGGATTGGTGAGCGCAAACACCACCCAGTTGGGATTGGTGCCAGCCGTCGTCGCGCGCACCGACATGCGGCCCGGAACGCCATCGGCACCGGCTGCGGTTTCCGTTTGCAGGCTATCGCCGCGCCCTTCGAACAGCTCGCCGAATGCCGTGATCTCGATGCGATCCTGATCGGCGGGAACGGCGGTCGCCTGCAGCGCATGCGCCGTCGTGGACGCCACCGCGAGCAGACACAGCAGGCCGAGCACCGAACGGGCCAAACGCTGGCAAGCGGCCACGATCAAACCGCGCAGGGAAGGACATGTTGGAGGACTATCCCGCGAGGAAACTTCTAAGTGGTCGCGCCCACGAAGATGCGACCCAACCCCACGTCCGGCACCTGCATTGTTCGGTTCGAAGACTCTCGAGCCCGTAGGTTGGGTCAAGCCTTTCGCGCGACCCAACATGGCAAGCACCGTTCGTGGACGTTGGGTCGCACTCCGTTTGACCCAACCTACGGCACCGGCCTTTTTCGGTTCGTTCGAACCCATAGGCCCGGCCAACGGCAGATCCCTCGTTCCGTTTTCCCTCCCTCCCCCCTCAAGGAGAAGCAGCAGAGCTAACGGGGCGTTCTCCAACCCTGCCGTTTCCGTTTGCGATGGAGATCGGCCCATCATGTGCGGCCTCCCGCGGGAATGCCGCGTGGATCGTCACTGAGCAAAGCGTACAGCAGGTGGTCGCGCCAAATGCCGTCGATCTTCAGATATTGGCGCGCGAGCCCTTCGTGCTGGAAACCGTTTTGCTCCAGCACCCGCACCGACCCTTGATTGTGCGGCAGGCATGCCGCTTCGATACGATGCAATTGCAGTTCGTCGAACACGAACTTGGTGGCCGCCGCGACCGCTTCCCTCATCACGCCGCGCCGCACGTATGGGGCGCCGGTCCAATAGCCGAGCGAGACGGCCTGCGTTACACCACGGCGAACGTTGCTCAGCGTGAGCCCGCCCAGCAGTTCGCTGTCCCCGCCGCGGAAGATGAAAAGGGCGTACCCTAGATCCTCTTTCATTTCGCGGTGATAGTGACGCAGCCGCCGCCGGAACGCCGACCTCGACAGCTCATCGCGCGACCATTGCGGCTCCCACGGTGTCAGATGATCGCGACTGCGGTTGCGCAATTCTGCCCAGGCGGCATAGTCGGCCGGTGCGGGTGGGCGCAGGTGTACCCCGCGCCCCTGGATCTGGAGCTGCACATCGCCGATCAATCCGCTGCGCAGAAATGCCATTCCTCAAGCCTTTCAGACGACAGCAGCCGGTGAGTGCGTGGCGTTGCCGCGCGTGATCGCGGCGGCGGCCTCGGCAAATCGCTTAGATCGTTTTCCCGCCCCGACGACGGCCACCGACGGCGCGCTGGAGCTCAACAGATGTTCTGCCAACGCACGTACCTTTTCGGGCGTCACATCGTCGACAAGCCCGATGATCTCATCGAGCGGCATCAAGCGGCCGGCGATCAGCAATTGACGCGCCATTTGTTCGGCCCGCACGGAACAGCTTTCCAGCCCCATCAACAGTCCCGCCTTGAGCTGCGCCTTGGCGCGCAACACTTCACGTTCCGGCGCCTGCGACGCTGCCATCCGATGGAACTCGTGGCCGCAAACGTCGATCAATTCAGCCATCATGTCGGCGCCCGTTGCCGCGTGAACCGCAAAAATGCCGGTGTCGGCAAGCCCCCACACCGTCGAATAGATCGAATAGCACAGGCCACGATTTTCTCTCGCCTCCTGAAATAAACGCGATGACATGCCGCCACCAAGAACGCCGGAAAGAACTTGCGCCGGATAGAATGCGGCATCGCGATACGATGGGCCGTGGAAAGCCATGAGCAGATGGCTCTGCTCGAACGCTTTTACGGAATGGCGCACGCCGCCGCGATACTGCGCCTCCTCCCCGGGCTTTTGTGATTCGCCATTGAGCGAACCAAATAGGGCTCTAGCATGACCAGCGAGCCGCTCGTGATCGACCGCGCCTGCGGCTGAAATGACCACATGCGGGCCACGATAGTGGGCTGCCAGAAAATTCCGCAGATCCTCGGGCGTGATGGCATTCACACTCGCCGGCGTACCGATGATCGGCCGCCCGACCGGCTGGTCTGGAAAGGCTGCATCCTGGATCAGGTCGTAGGCGAGTTCCTCCGGGCTGTCCTTGATGCCCGCGATCTCCTGGATGATGACTTCCTTCTCGCGCGCCAAGTCCTCCTGCGTGAACAGGCTTTGCCGCAAGATGTCGGCCAGTATCTCCAGCGCCAAACCCTCGTCGCCTTTCAGCACCCGCGCGTAGTAGGCGGTCATCTCCAAGCTGGTCGCAGCGTTTAGATCGCCGCCGACCTGCTCGATCTCCTCGGCGATCGCGCGAGCGGTGCGCTTGGCCGTTCCCTTGAACGCCATATGCTCCAGCAGATGCGAGATGCCCTGCTCGGCCTCGCTCTCGTGCCGCGCGCCGGTCGCGATCCATACGCCCAGCGCGATCGTCTCCAGGTGCGGCATCACATGCGAGACGACCCGGACGCCGTTCGCCAATGTCGTGATTTGCGTACCGGCGGGTAAAGTCATGCAGCCCCCTGGCGGACGGCGCGCGCGCGGGTCCTGACGTATTTCTCGATCTCGGCTGGGTCGTTGGCGACGGTGTCGAAGCGTTCTGGATCGGTCATGAGACTAGACAGGCGCGGCGGCAGCTGTGGCCTCACACCCGTGATCGCTTCCATGACATCGGGAAATTTCGCCGGATGCGCCGTTGCCAGAATGACCATCGCGCCGGCGTTGGCCTTCGCGCATTTTTCGGCTGCAACGACCGCACACGCCGTGTGTGGATCGAGCGTGTAGCCGCTGGCCGCGATCGTCCGCTTGATAGCGCCTGCGACTTCGGCTTCGCTGGCGGACGCTGCCGCGAACTCCCTCTGCAAAGGCGCTGCCGCCGGCCCGATCTCGAAACGCCCCGATTGTCCAAGGCTCGCCATCGAATTGCGGATGAATGCCGCATCGCGATTGGAACCTTCGAACAGATACCTCTCGAAGTTCGACGACACCTGGATATCCATCGATGGCGAGGACGTCGCGTGCACGCCGCGCGTCTCGTAGATGCCGGTCTCGACCGCCCGCGCCAAAATATCGTTGCTGTTGGCCGCGATGATCAGTTGGTCGACCGGCAGCCCCATTTTCTTGGCGACGAAGCCAGCCAGGATATCGCCGAAGTTGCCCGTCGGCACCGAGAACGAGATGCGCCGGTGAGGTGCTCCGAGTGCCGCGGCGGCAACGAAGTAGTACGTCACCTGCGCAACGATGCGCGCCCAGTTGATCGAGTTGACACCGGACAGGCGCACCTCGTCGCGAAACGCATGATGGTTGAACATGCCCTTCACGAGCGCTTGGCAATCGTCGAACGTGCCGTCGATCGCGACCGCATGCACATTTGGCTCGGTGGCCGTCGTCATCATCCGGCGCTGTACGTCCGAAACGCGCCCGTGCGGGTAGAGGATCACAACGTCGACACGCTTTGAGCCGCGAAATGCTTCGACAGCCGCGCCGCCGGTGTCGCCCGAGGTCGCGCCGGCAATCGTCGCCCGCTCGCCACGCTTTTCGAGCACGTGATCCATCAGGCGCGCCAGCAACTGCATGGCGACGTCTTTGAAGGCGAGCGTCGGCCCGTGGAACAATTCCAGCACCCAGGTATCGCGATCGATCTGTATCAGCGGCGTAACCGCTGGATGACCGAACGAGGCATAAGCGGCCGCCGCCATCGCGGTCAGACCGGTGCGTGAGATCGCCCCACCGGTGAACGGTGCAATGACCTCGACCGCGACCTCGTGAAACGGCCGCCCGGCAAAGCCTGCAATCGTCGCTGCGGATAGCTGTGGCCAGGTTTCGGGCACGTAGAGACCGCCATCGCGCGCGAGCCCGGCAAGCAGCACATCTTCGAACTCGAGGGCAGGCGCGAGGCCGCGCGTCGATACATACTTCAAGATTAAAAACCCTGTGGAAACGTGGAGCGATGACAGGGTTAAACTAGAGCCCGCAGCGCCGTACAACAAGTAATGAACGCTACATGTGCAACTTCGCACACAAGTTAGCTTTTTGAAGCTTCGACAACGGTTGTCTGACGCTCTAAATCATATTTCCCCTCCCCTGAGGATGGCCGGGGTGGGGAGATGGTGCAAGATCGGCCACAGGCATTCGACTCATCCATCCCTGTGCCTTT
>JANOOW010000343.1:0-4006 GCA_031421555.1 Hyphomicrobiaceae bacterium
GCCGCAGC
This sequence comes from Hyphomicrobiaceae bacterium, assembly GCA_031421555.1. GTDB lineage: Bacteria > Pseudomonadota > Alphaproteobacteria > Rhizobiales > Hyphomicrobiaceae > JAKFWF01. The sequence goes on from JANOOW010000343.1 coordinate 9, forward strand.
TTTCAAACGGCAAGCACCGCGACCAGTGGGTGTCGACGATGAATACCTACGTCTTGCCGCAGATCGGGCAACGCGCGATAGCCGAGGTCAGGCCCGGCGAGATCATCGACCTGCTGAGACCGATCTGGAACGCCAAGTCAGAAACGGCCAGGCGCGTACTGCAACGCATCGACTCGGTGTTCGTCTCGGCGATTACCCGCGAACTGCGCGACAAAGCGAGCCCGTGTACCGGCGTCGCCCGCGAACTGGGGCAAAAGCGCAACGCCAAGACGCATCATGCAGCGCTGCCCTACGCCGAGGTGGGCGCCTTTATACAGAGACTGCGACAGCGCCAAGGTCCGTTGGCGAGCAGATTGGCGTTCGAGTTTCTGATCCTGACCGGCACTCGCAGCGGCGAGGCCCGAGGCGCCTCATGGAGCGAGATCGACCTAGCCGGACGCGTGTGGATCATCTCGGCCGAACGCATGAAGGCGCGCGCGGAGCACGTGGTGCCGCTGTCCGATCAAACCATGGCCATTCTCAGTGCAGCACGAGCCACTCATCCCGACAGTGCGCTGTGTTTCCCAAACGCGAAACGCAAGCCCTTCTGCGACATGGTCTTCACCAAAGCGCTACGCGACATGGGATTGAGCGGTCGCGCAACAGCACACGGATTTCGCACTTCGTTCAAGATCTGGGCGGCCGAGACGGGCGTGCGCGACGAAGTGAGCGAAGCGGCACTCGCGCACACCGATCCGAATCAGGTCCGCGCCGCCTACCGCCGCACGACCTACCTCGAAGAACGGCGCGGTGTGATGCAGGCCTGGGCGGATGTGTGCGGGGGGGGTGATGGGGGATGTTGAGCAAAGGGTTAGTTAGCTAGCGCTAAAGATGTGACTAACGGCGTCTAGCGGCACCCATCTTTAGGTGTGAACGTAATGTTCAGACACTAAGAGGTGCAGTCGATCGGTACGGCGCCATACGTCTTGCCAGCGCGAAGCGTCTTCTTGATCTTGGACACCAAAGTATCGAAATTGCAAAGTACGGACTTCTTCGAGGAGGATGGAGCGGTCGGCAGGCGGGACCGGATTTCCAGTCGCCTTCGATTGAGGTCGTGGGGCGGTTGCAGATTCTGCAACTTGGTGATCAAGAAATCCGAACTCTACAGCTCATTATGGGCTGGTTGCGATGAGCCGCACAGCGGCATGGATGCCAGCCAATAAAAGGACTACGTGCTTGTCCTGTTATTCGTGAATACTAAGCGACAAAGGTTAGATTCAAAAAAACATCGCACCAATGATATCCCCAAGAAACGCTTACTGATTATTGGCGGATTTAACTTCGCCCTTCCACCGCTTGTGCGATGAGGAACGCACGCGTCAGGTTCCAGCGTCCGGGCGTCGTTACGCTCCGCGGCCACGGTTAGCGTTCGCGTAAAGCCTCTTGGCGGACGACCTGAATTGGACGCAGCAGATAGTCGAGCACGGATTTACGACCGGTTTGAATGTCCGCCGTGACAACCATCCCCGGTATGATCGGCAGCGCGGCCGCGGCCCCGCCGAGATATTTGCGATACGTGCGCAGGATCACCCGGTAATACGGATTACCCTTCTCATCGGGAATTGTGTCGGCGCCAATCCGTTCGACCTTAGCCGGCAAGTCGCCATAGACCGTGTAATTGTATGCTGTCACCTTGATACTCGCCGCCTGCCCCGCACGAATGAAGGCGACGTCCTGCGGTCGCACACGCGCCTCGACTAGGAGGCTATCGTCGAGGGGCACGATTTCGACTATGCTTTCGCCAGGTCGCACCACTCCGCCGATCGTCGTCACCACGAGCTTGTTTACAATGCCATTGACCGGCGAACGCATGGTCGTGCGCCGCACCCGATCTTCGGCAGCGCGCAGACTTTCCTCGGTTACAGCAAGGCTGGCATTGCTTTCGGCGAGGCCCTCGCTTGCACGTGACTTGAAAGTGAGGATTGCAGTTTGGAGTTTGGCGGCAGCTTCTGCAATCGCGGCATCGGTTCTCGGCAAGGAGGCCTGCAGCACCGCAATATCACGTTGCTCCGACCGGTATTGACGCTCGAGACGAAGCAACTCCATTTCGGGGAAGGCGCCGCGCCGCTTGAGATCGCGACCGAGTTCGAGTTCGCGCTGCACGTAGGCGGCGGTCGCTTTCGTTTCTTCGACCCGCATGGCAATTTCGGTTTGTTCGAGCCGCCGCTGCGCCAACTGTTGTTGGATTACCGCGATCTCTTCGTTAAGCGAGGCTTTGCGCGCGGCGTACAGGGCCATCTCCGCGTCGATGATCAAGCGATCGACGTCAATCCGAGCGAACGATGGCTCCTGTCCAGTGGCTTCGGCTTCGAGCCGGCTTTTGCGGGCCGCCAGCGCCATTCGCTTCTGCTTCAATTCGCCGAGCGTGGAAGACAATCCAACATCGTCGATTCGAAGCAGGGGTGTTCCAGCTTGAACTTTCTGCCCCTCCCTGACTTCGATCGCTGCAACGATGCCGGCCTCGAGCGGCTGAACGACTTGCACTTGGCTCGAAGGAATTACCTTACCCTCGCCGTGCGTGACCTCATCAACAATGGCGAAATGCGCCCACGACAACCCAATCAGGAGGCTTAGTGCAACGAGCCACAAGAGTTTGGACGAAGTGTGCGAACGCTGGCGATCAAGCGCCGTCGCGATGTCGTTGGCGAATGCTTGTTCGAGGCGCATCACAGAAGCATGTCCTCTCATCCCGCAGCTTTGACGATAACTGGCGTACGCGTCGCCTCCCGCAGGCGCGCAAGCACTTCATCTTTCGGACCGTCGGCGATGATGCAGCCGCCTTCGAAAACGAGCAGACGATCAACCAACTCAAGCAAGCCATCGCGGTGCGTCGAAATTAGCAGCGTCGTACCGGTGGTAAGTTCGCGTTTCAGGTTTGCGACGAGCACACGTTCACTAGCCGTGTCCATTGCCGACGACGGTTCATCGAGAAACAGAACTTTCGGTTCTCTAATCAGTACGCGTGCTAGTCCGATCGCTTGCCGCTGGCCACCCGAAAGTGAGCGGCCACGCTCGGCGACGGGCATCGCCAAGCCCAATGGCTGTCGCGCTGCAAACGTATCCACGCCGGTAATCCGCACCGCCCTCTCGATGGCGTCTGCATCGGCATCAGGGCGCCCGATCACGATGTTGTCACGTAGCGTGGCGGAAAACAGTTCAGTCTCTTGCGGGCAGAAACCGACAAATGAACGCAAATCCGCACCGAATTGCCGCACGTCCATGCCGTCGATCAGAATTTGGCCGGAGCTTGGCTTATAAAGGCCAGCCAAAAGGCGGCCGACCGATGTTTTTCCCGAACCGATGCGCCCAATCAGACCGACCCTTTCACCCTTGGCAACGGTCAGAGAGATATCACTCAGTGCCGCGACGCTGGCACCGGGATAGGTCAGCGAGACGTTCTTGAAAACGATGTCGCCAGAACGCGGCGAACGGCCGTCGCCCGATGTCGCCGGCTCGGACGGCGCCTCCATTAGTGCATCGAGCGTTCGGAAAGCACTCAATGCCTGCTGCGCGCGCGCCAGCGTCTGGACGATCCCACCGAGCGGTGCCAGCACGCGTGCGGACAGTATGCTGGCAGCAATCAGCGATCCCACCGTGATGCTGCCGTCGAGCACGAGGAAAACACCCCACACGACCGTGACGATCGAAACCGCCTGATTTGCGAAGACCACCATATTGGTCGAGAGATTGGCCCAGAAACGCGCCTGCGCAGTCGTACGGCTGGTCGCGGCGACTGCCTCCCCCCAGACCCGGCGCAGATACCCTTCTGCTCCAACGCTCTTGATCGTCTCGATCGATCCAGCAGCTTCCACCAGCACACCGTGCCGCCGCGCCCCGTCGATTTGGCTGGCCCGAACGGCACGCGCCAGCGGCACTTGCACGAGGATCGCGCAGACTAGGACAACAACTACCGCCGCTAGTGGCACGAGCGCCAGCGCTCCGACGAACAACCACATCAC
>JANOOW010000344.1:0-2798 GCA_031421555.1 Hyphomicrobiaceae bacterium
TCGACGGCGAGGCAAAAGGCATGCTCTTGATTCATTGGTGCGACGTAGTCGAGCCGGTCGAAATAGCCGATCGCTTGCAGATAGGTCTTGTGCTCGATCAGCTTCTCGGTGCCGCGATGCAGCAGGCCTATGTGCGGATCGACCCGCTCTACGACTTCGCCGTCAAGTTCGAGCACAAGGCGCAGCACGCCGTGGGCAGCAGGATGCTGCGGGCCGAAGTTGATATTGAAGTTGCGAATGTCTGTCTCAGCCACTGAACGTCGTCTCCGGGTTTCATTTGCCGTTTCGCGTAGCGATAGCGATCCAACTCGCCCCGCCGATCCACACTGCCGGGGTGTGAATGTCAACCGTTCTCGCTTGTATCCGGTAGCATGTTTCAAGATGTTGAGAGGCCGCGTCCGTTTGCAGCGGCGGCGCCGTCGGCGTACAAGCAACCCATGTCCACGGCCGCAGCGATTCTGCGCCAGCATGCCACGTCTTTAAGGGGAGCTTCATAATGGCCCATTCGTCGATCACCGCCGACGCGGTTTCTGCCACGCTGTCGGCAAGCTTCGCCGCTGCCCGCGGTTCGGAAAAACCTTACAAGCATTGGTTCGTCGAGAACTGCCTGCCACCGGCGGCGCTCGATGCGGCAAACGGCTTGCCGTTTGCGGCTCCCGCGCTCGATGGCATTTCCGGCCGGCGCGAGGTGCACAACGCCACCCGTAGATACTTCGATGTGGAAAACCGAGCGAAGTTTCCGGTGGCCGGCGCCATGGCCGGCGCGTTCCAAAGCGAGGCGGTGACGCGCAACATCGAAAAGACGTTTGGGGCGAAGCTCGACGGCACCTATCTGCGGATCGAATACGCGCAAGATATCGATGGCTTCTGGCTCGAGCCGCACACCGATCTCGGGGTAAAGCTATTTACTTTCCTGCTTTATTTGTCGGAGGAACCCCAGCATTCCGATCTGGGAACCGACATCTATGACATCGAAAAGAAGCATGCAGGACGGTCACCGTTCAAGCCCGGCGGGGCGATGATTTTCGTGCCATCGAACATCACCTATCACGGGTTCGAAGCGCGCAAGATCGAAGGCGTGCGCAAATCGATCATCGTCAATTACGTATCCAACGAGTGGAAAGCGCGCGAGCAACTGGCGTATCCGGACCGCCCGATCAAGCACTGAAAGCAGCGATCGCGACGGCGCGTGCGGCGGCATCGCGATCGCAGCGAACCGTTGCGCCGTCAGCGGCTTTGCCCATTTTTTTAGTATTCTCCGACACGGATGACCAGGACGGCGTTGAACGCCGCGTAAATTGGGAGCCTAAGGGTCGGCTATCATCAATACTGCCTCGGTATTTAAATGAGCCGGGCGAAACGCATTGGATCACGCCTCGACCAAGGGCGCCATCATGATCTTTCCTACCGGCCTCATAACTCGTACCGGCCTCATAGTCAGCCAGGCGACATCCCTTTGATACGCTCAATAAGGCTCCAGTCCGCACTTATTGCGGCTGGAGCTCGATACTGAAAGCCGGAAGACGATGATCGACAAGCTTATGGCGCCGCTGGCGGCCGTGGACCTCGCTGCGGCCGCTGTCTTCGCCGTGACCGGCGCACTCGTTGCCTCGCGCAAGAAATTGGATATCGTCGCGTTCATGTGGCTGGGTGTCGTCACCGGAGTCGGCGGTGGCACGGTGCGTGACCTCCTGCTCGGCGTGCCGGTCTTCTGGGTCCGCGACCCAACCCCTGTGATTGCTTGCTTGTTGGCGTCCATTGTCACCTATTTCACAGCCCACCTCGTATACTCGCGCTACCGCGTCATCCTTTGGCTGGACGCGATCGGGCTGGCGCTGGTGACCATCGCCGGCACGGCCAAGGGGCTAGATGCCGGGGCAGGCCCCGTGGTGGCCGTTGTGATGGGGGTGATCACCGCAGCGGTGGGCGGCGTGATCCGCGATATCCTGGGGCAGGAGGCATCGATCATTCTGCGGCGTGAAATCTATGTGACCGCATCCCTGGCTGGCGCCATCACTTTCGTGATGCTGAGCGGAGCGGGGCTGGACCGGCCAGCCACGGCAATTTGCGCCGGTTTCGTTGCGTTGGCGTTGCGGGGACTTGCGATCTTTTATGGGTGGTCGCTGCCAACCTATCGTGCCCGGCCGGGCCGCCATCCGGACGAAGTGGATCCGCGCTCGAATTTGCAAAGAACGGTGTAGCAAGCAAGCAAGATCGAACTGGCCCTAGACCTCGTTGCCGGCCCGCGAAGAGTTTCAAATTGATCATCATGGCGGTGGAAGCAGGCAGGAGCGAACCCGTCTCTGCAGCCAGAATGCCAGATAACAGGGAATTTCGGCCGCGATTCGGGCTTCTGGCCACGATCCATCCACCGAACCGGCCCTAAACACGGGGTTTTCGACCGAAATTCCCTAAAACAGGAACAGGGAATTCTTGCGGCCGAACAGGGATCGGAACTAACGGAACAGGGATCAATTCTGCGATATCAGGGATTAGCAGAATTGATGGGCAACGCGAGCATTGCTCCACTTGAAAGATGCACCCTAACATCTGGTGATGCCGGCTGCATGGCCGGTGCCTGGCAGCCCTTCTCGGCAAGGAGGCGGGCGGCTTGTGGCGTCTGCCATCGGCCGCATGAAGGACGGCTGGCTCGACGAACACACAGCATGGCAGAAGCGCAATCTTCGCCGTTACGTCTACGTCTGGGCGGACGGCTAGCCGGACCGGCCGTCACCAAGATTTGGTCATAGCTCAGGATCGGGCCCGGCGGTAGGGCAGAGAGATGGAAGGACCACCTT
>JANOOW010000345.1:0-14461 GCA_031421555.1 Hyphomicrobiaceae bacterium
GGCAACTTGCGATCGTTGATGTAACGCGCCGACAATTCGACCGCGGCCTTGATCGCGTCGTTGGTGTAGCGCAGCTTGTGGTAATCCTCGAACACCGACTTCAGACCCTTGAGGATCTCGATCGTATCGGCAACCGACGGCTCCTTGACGTCGATCTTCTGGAACCGGCGCACCAGGGCGCGGTCCTTTTCGAAGTGCTGGCGATATTCCTTGTAGGTCGTCGATCCCATGCAGCGCAGCAGCCCCGACTGGAGCGCAGGCTTCAGCAAATTCGACGCGTCCATGGCGCCGCCCGACGTCGCACCGGCACCGATCACGGTGTGGATCTCGTCGATGAACAGGATCGCGCCCTTGTAGTTCTCGATCTCCTTCATCACAGCCTTGAGGCGTTCCTCGAAGTCGCCGCGATACCGCGTGCCGGCGAGCAATGCACCCATGTCGAGCGAAAAGATCGTCGCGTCCTGGAGGACCTCGGGCACATCTTTCTTGATGATCCGTCGGGCGAGGCCTTCCGCTATGGCCGTCTTGCCGACGCCGGGATCACCGACGAACAGCGGGTTGTTCTTCTGGCGGCGGCATAGCACCTGGATCGTGCGCAGCACCTCCTGCTCACGGCCGATCAGCGGATCGACCTTGCCAGCGAAAGCTTTCTTGTTGAGGTTGACACAATACGTGCCAAGCGCATCGGTGCCGCCCTTCTTGCCTTCCGGACCCTCGCCGCCGCCGTTTTCTTCATCTGTTCCGCGCACGGGCCGTGGCTCCGACATTCCTGGACGTTTCGCGATCCCGTGACTGATATACTGGACCGCATCGAACCGCGTCATATCCTGCTCTTGCAGGAAGAACGCGGCATGGCTTTCTCGTTCGGCGAACATGGCGACGAGCACGTTCGCCCCGGTCACCTCCTCGCGGCCGGACGACTGCACGTGCACAACGGCGCGATGGATCACGCGCTGAAAACCCTGCGTCGGCGACGCTTCGGGCGGGCCCTTGATGACGAGGGAGCCCAGTTCCGCGTCGAGATATTCGGTCACGCGCGTGCGCAGTGCTTCGATGTCGACAGAGCAAGCGCGTAGCACGCCAGCCGCATCGCGATCATCGAGCAGCGACAACAGCAAGTGTTCAAGGGTTGCATATTCGTGCTTGCGCTCGTTGGCATACTCCAGCGCGCGATGGAGAGACGTTTCGAGGCTTTGCGAGAATGCCGGCAACTGGTCTACTCCTTTTCCATGGTGCACTGCAAAGGATGGCCATTTTGACGGGCCACGTCCATTACCTGCGTCACTTTAGTTTCGGCAACCTCGTAGGTGAACACACCACACACGCCGACACCCTTTTGATGCACGTGAAGCATGATGCGTGTGGCTTCCTCAGGGCTTTTGCCGAAATATTTTTCAAGTACCAGAATAACGAATTCCATCGGGGTGTAATCGTCATTCAACAGCAGCACTTTATAGAGGCTTGGTTTCTTGGTTTTAGGTCTCGTCTTGGTAACGAGCCCGGTGCGTCCCTCGCCATCCTCGCCATTGCCAGGGCCGCCAGGCCCTCGCGGACGTGGCTTGTTTGCCATTACGAGCTGTCGAGCAAGGCGGCGGATCTGCTCCCCAAGATTTGCTGATCGATCAGACATGACAATTCACTCGATGGCTGGCGCGGAAATATAACTGCTCGCGCCAAGCCTGGGTTGCGATTTGGTTGATGTTACTGGACCCGCCGCCAAGCTGCAAATGGGTATGGAAGGCCAAATTGTCCAGCTCACAAGGATGATGCAAACGCTAGCGAGCCCGCGTCAGCGTGTAGACCACGGAAAATGAGCGCCGGCGTGAGACCTTGAGGCTAGCAGGGCTCACTGGAATATGCGGTCGCCGCTTTGATCGATGATCTGGCGTGCCTTCACGAAGACGAAGCTTTCCGCGTCTTCGAAGCTGGAGAAGCGATCCGCGCGCATGAACTTGTGCTCTTTGATCACGCCATCGACCGTCTTGGTGATGCGCCCCGCCAGTTGGTATTGGCCGCTCTCGAGGACAGGGGCCGACTCGATCGTATATCCGTTGTAATCCTCGCATTTGGGCGCTTTCGCCTGTTTGCTCGTCGCGCCACCAAAAAGAGATTTCCAGAACGACATGTGCACTCCGTCGACGCTATGGCGCCTGCCGCGCGCCTTCACCGCACCATAACGCATTACCTCGCCCCCGCTAAACGCTATTGGTCTCGAGGCCCTGAAGCAGTATCGTCCCGGTGTATCCGTCCACAGGCCTTGTCTGCGAGATCGTACTGATGAAGTTAGAAAGCGCCTCTCTGCTCGCGACCACCCGGCAATCGGCTGCAGGGCAATACAACGCGACCCGGTTGCGGCGGACACGGCAATCCAATTGGTCGCGCAGGCTGGTCGCAGAAAATGCACTGACGCCCAGCGACCTGATCTGGCCGCTGTTTGTTGCCGAGGGCCGGAACAAGCGTGCCGATATTCCATCGATGCCCGGCGTTGAACGGCTGTCGGTCGATCTGGTGGTGGCAGCCGCCGAACAGGCGCTGGCGCTGGGCATTCCGGCGATCGCGCTGTTTCCCTACACCGACCCCGGCAAGCGCACGGAGGATGGCCGCGAGGCGCTCAATCCCGACAATTTGGTATGCCGTGCGACGCGTGCGGTCCGCAAAGCCGGGCTCGATATCGGCGTCCTGCTGGATGTAGCGCTCGATCCATATACGACACATGGGCACGATGGGCTGCTGCGCGATGGCGTTATCCTCAATGACGAGACGGTCGAGACGCTCGTCGGCCAATCGCTCGTCCAAGCCGAAGCTGGCTGCGATATCATCGCGCCATCGGACATGATGGATGGGCGCATCGGCGTCATCCGCGCGGCGCTCGAAGGGAATGGGCATACCAACACGCTGATCATGGCGTACGCGGCGAAGTACGCCTCGGGCTTCTATGGTCCGTTTCGCGATGCGGTCGGATCATCGGGCACGCTCAAGGGCGATAAGCGCACCTACCAAATGGATGCAGCCAACACCGACGAGGCTATGCGCGAAGTTGCCCTCGACATCGCCGAAGGTGCCGACATGGTGATGGTGAAGCCCGGCATGCCATATCTCGACATCGTGCGCCGGGTGTCTGAAACCTTCGGTGTGCCAACGTTCGCTTACCAGGTGTCGGGCGAGTACGCGATGTTGATGGCGGCAGCCGAGCGCGGCTGGCTCGACCGCGACACGGTGATGATGGAGAGTTTGATGGCATTCAAGCGGGCTGGCGCGTCAGGCGTGCTCAGTTACTTTGCGCCGGCGGCGGCCAAGCTGATGAGCCTCAGGTCTTGAGCAGGCGCGCGATGCTTGCGCGAAGTGCTGCGGCTCACCTATTATCGGACCGGCGCACGGACGATGCCGGGGCGCGGGTGAGCACGGGCGCTGCATGACCGAGCATCAAAAAAACTTTCCCGAATTTTATGTGACCGCGCCCCAGCGATGCCCCTATCTGCCGGGGCGCCAGGAGCGCAAGCTGTTCACGCATTTGACGCACGACAAGTCGCCGGTGCTGATCGATAGCCTGCTGAAGGGTGGTTTCCGGCGCAGTCAGAACATCGCCTACATGCCCTACTGCGAAGGTTGCCAAGCCTGCGTCTCCGTGCGCGTACCCGTCGATGCATTCGAAATGAGCCGCTCATTCCGCCGCGTGGTGGCCCGCAATCGAGACCTGTCGGTGCAGCGCGTGGCGGCGCGGCCGACGGCGGAGCAGTACTCGCTGTTTCGCGACTATATCGAGGTGCGTCACGGCGAAGGCGGCATGGCCGACATGAGCGTGCTCGACTTCGCCATGATGGTCGAGGATACGTCGGTCGATACCTTCGTTTCGGAATACCGTATCCGCCCGCCCCACGCGCTGGAAGCTGGCGCCGTGCACAGGCCGCTCGCCGGGGTTACGCTTTGCGACCGCCTGTCAGACGGCATATCGCTGGTGTACAGCTTTTACGATACCGGGGCGGGCGACCGGTCACTCGGCACCCACATGATCCTCGATCACATCGCCTATGCCCGCTCGCTCGGGCTCCCGTACCTGTACCTGGGGTACTGGATCCAGAACTCGAGCAAGATGGATTACAAGGCGCGATTCCAGCCGCAGGAACGCTTGGGACCCAACGGTTGGGTCAAAGCCTAGTTTCCGAAGATGCGTGACAACCAATTTTCGTTATCCGCACGCCGCCGTGGCTGCGGCACAGGCTGCGGCGGGAACGGTGGTTGCGCCGCACCGGGCGGCGGATAATAGGCGTCCTGCCGTGGGTCGTAGGACCGCCCCGCCGGAGAACTCGACTGGATATCGGCCATCGGCCACGTAACCGAGCGTTTGACCATCGGGTTTGCGGCGGCGGCAACGAGCCGCTTGCCCGAGTCGCGGGCAGCCATCACGTCGTAAGCCGGCTGCGTGGTTCCGCTCCTGTCGGGCACCATGTGCACGACGCGAAAGCCCCGCGCCTTCAGGTCGGTCAGCAGGCCCGATAAGGCACCAGCGGTCGCTGGTTGAATGTCGTGGAATAATATGATGCCTTTGCGCTGCGCGGTGACCTGATTGATGATGGCGCGGTGCACCTCCGCCGGGTTCAGCGTCTTGTAGTCGTAGGCATCGGCATCGATCGAGAAGGCAGCTACATTGCGGGTCTGCAGGTAAGACTTCATCGCCGTCGAATCGGACAGATAAGGGAAGCGGAAGAACGGCGCAATCGGTTGGCCTAGCGCGCGCTGCACGCCGCTGATGCCAAGTTCGATTTCGTCCTTGGCGCGCACCGCACCGATCGATCGCAGGTTGGCGTGGCTCCAGGTGTGCGTACCGATCGTGTGGCCGCGGCGCGCCACATCCTTGACGATCCGGTGTTCGGCCGACGCGCGGCTGCCAACCATGAAAAATGTCGCCTTGGTGCAATGCGCTTCGAGGGTGGCTAGAACCTTGGGCGTGTAGACGCTCGATGGACCGTCATCGAAGGTCAGGACGATCTCGCCATCCTTGAGGAAATCTTGTTCCTTGTACTGCTGATGACCAAATCGGGGACCGCCTGTGGTGTTGATCTCGACGGTGCGCGCGAGCCCGATTGCCTGCGAACTGCAGGCTGGCGCTGCCGTTTGCGGAACAGCGGCGGGCGCAAACAGCATGAGACCCAAGGCCAGGAAGCCGGGCGCTGCGAGCGTCATAGCCGTCGTCGATCTAAATCCAAGCAGCGTCACGAGCGATGAGCCTCTTCGATAACGTTTGTTCCGGCTGATTATCGCGGCAACATAGCCATTGTCATGGCGAAGGCATGGCAGGATGTTCGATGCCCGTTGAGCGGATTACTCAAAAGTGCCGGCGGGAGCCGGTCGCACGCGGTGTGGCAACATTGACGCAAGATTTTAGCGCCGTAGGGCGTTACTCTCCGAATGCAGATTTCGAATCGATTACCTCACATCGACCTTTTAGGCCACGACATCCGGCGCAATCAGCGCCGCAAGGATGGTAGCCCGCATGCGCAATCCAGCGGTCCATGACCTGACGAGCGACAGCGACGCCATCCAGGAGCGCGCGCGTTCGGTCGCGGACGCGCTCGAACATGACGATCTGACGCGCGCGCGCAGCCTCGTTCAAGGCCTGCCAGCGCCCGACCTCGCCGATGTCATCGATTTGCTGGAAGCCGGTCAGCGCGTCCAGCTGATCGAGGCGTTGGGCACGGACTTCGACTTCGAAGTGCTCTCGGAACTCGACCCCAGCGTCCGCGATCAATTGACGGAGGCGCTACCGAACGAGTTGCTTGCCCGCGCCGTCAAGGAACTCGACACCGATGATGCGGCCTACGTCATCGAGCGCATGGATGCCGAGGACCGCCGGGAGATCTTGGCGCAACTGCGCACGGTCGATCGCGCCGCGCTCGAACGCAACCTCGACTATCCGGAAGAGACCGCTGGCCGCCTCATGCAGGCGGATTTCGTCGCGGTCGCCCCCTACTGGACGGTCGGCTATGTGATCGACACGATGCGCGATGCGCCGCCGGACGATCTGCCGGAAACGTTCACAGAATTCTTCGTCGTCGATCCAGCATTCAAGGTGCTCGGCGCCGTCGACATCTCCAAGCTTTTGCGGGCCAAGCGCGATGTTAAGATTTCACAAATCATGGACACCGGGCGTGCAACGGTGCTCGCCACCACCGACCAGACCGAAGTTGCCCGCCAGTTCCGCCGCTACGATCTGATGTCGGCCGCCGTCGTCGACGAGAATCAGCGCCTCGTTGGCGTCGTCACCGTCGACGACGTGGTCGAGATGATCGACGAGGAGGCGGAGCAGGAGATGAAAGCGCTCGGCGGCGTCGGCGACGAACGGCTGTCCGACAGCGTCCGGCAGATCGCTCCGAGCCGGTTCTCGTGGTTGTTCGTCAATCTGCTGACCGCGATCCTGGCTTCCTCGGTAATCAAACTGTTCGACGCCACGATCGAGCACATGGTGGCGCTGGCCGTGCTGATGCCGATCGTCGCGTCCATGGGTGGCAACGCGGGTACACAGACGATGACGGTTGCCGTGCGTGCATTGGCGACGGGAGAGCTCGGTGCGGCCAACGTCGTTCGCGTCGTCCTGCGCGAAACGGCAATCGGCCTTATCAATGGTTTCGTGTTCGCCGTCATCATGGGGATCGTCGTCTACGTCTGGTATGGTTCGAACACGCTTGGCGCCGTGATTGCCGGCGCAATGGTGATCAACCTCCTGGCGGCGGCGCTCGCTGGCATATTCGTGCCGCTGACGCTTGACCGGTGGGGCTTCGATCCGGCGGTCTCCTCGACGGTGTTCGTCACCACGGTGACCGATGTCGTAGGTTTCTTTGCTTTTTTGGGGTTGGCGACGTTCTGGCTGATGTAAGACCGGGAGAAGGACAATGGGTATGCGCGGTATCGGATTACTAGGCGCTATCGCGCTCTGCCTCCTGACGAGCGCCGCGCGCGCCAGGGAGCCAGCCGCCGTGGTTGCTGGCGCTGGCAGCATTCCGCTGACCGGCGTCATCGAAATGGCCAAGCCCTATCCGAACCTCGTGCTGCAAGTGCGATTGCAACTGGTCCGCGCCAACTTGAAGCGCGAACAGGTCACCTGCACCGCGGCCCGCTTCGGGTCGCAATGGCAGAACCTCGGGGGCAAGAGCCTCGGCCCCTATCAATGTCCGATCGGTAAACGAACGCTCGCGATAACCTCGTTACATACCTTCCTCGATCGTAACGGCCGCAAAGTGCGCGCCGATGATCCGCAGGTGACTGCCAAGGCTGCTGTCATCAGGGAGAGCGGTCTGACGTGGAACTGGAAGTAGGATCAAAGGAACCGGCGCGATGACGGCGAACTATGTGGTGCGGGCCCTCGACCCGAAGGACAAGACGGACTGGTTGCCGCTGTTCAATGGCTATATCGCGTTCTACAAATCGAGCGTCGCCGATGACGTGATCGAGACGACCTGGGGCCGCCTGTTATCCGGGGCGGACGGCTGCCATACCGGCCTGGTCGTGGTCGATGAGAACGACCGTCCCTTCGGCCTCGCGCACGTGCTGTTCCACCGCTCGACGTGGTCACCTACATTCTATTGCTACCTCGAGGATCTGTTCGTCGATCCCGGGAGGCGCGCCAAGGGCGCCGGACGCGCGTTGATCGAAGCCACCTATGCCGAGGCCGACAAGCGCGGCGTGACGCGAACCTATTGGATGACGCAGGAGTTCAACTATCGCGCGCGTGGACTCTACGACCAGCTCGCCACGAAAAGCCCGTTCGTTCAGTACCGGCGATAGTGGGCACACAACAGTCTGCTGAGTGACGACACAGGATTGCGATCAACCGGTTGGGTTCGAACCTACGATGAGTTCAGGTCTATTGGCTCTTCTGGATGACGTCGCCGCGATCGCCAAGGTCGCTGCCGCGTCCATCGACGACGCCGCGGCGCAAGCCGTCAAAGTTGGCACCAAGGCCGCCGGCATCGTTATCGACGATACCGCCGTCACACCGCGCTATGTGGTCGGTTTCGCCAGCGATCGCGAATTGCCGATCATCGCGAAAATCGCCTGGGGCTCGCTGAAGAACAAATTCCTGTACCTGCTTCCCGCCGGGTTGTTGCTGACCGCACTTGCGCCGTGGGCAATCACGCCGTTGCTGATGATCGGCGGCGCTTTCCTGTGCTTCGAAGGTTGGGAGAAAGTGCATAGCATGATGCACCCTCAGCCACTGACGCTACCACCCGAGATAGCTGATACCGCTGACGCACCGATCGGCGAGGCAAAATCTCTGGAAGACACGAAAGTCGCAGGCGCCATTCGCACCGATCTCATTCTGTCAGCCGAAATCATGGCAATCAGCCTCGCCGAGGTGACGATGCCCAGCTTTTGGGGCAAGGCGCTGGTGCTGGCGCTCGTCGGCTTGATGGTGACGGTTATGGTCTACGGTGCGGTCGCGCTGATCGTGAAGGCGGACGACGCCGGCGTATTTCTGGCGCTCAAGGCGAAAACGAGTGCCGGGCGTGCGCTCGGCCGCGGCCTGGTGAGTGGCATGCCGGCGTTTCTCGAATGGTTGAGCCTTCTCGGCATGGCCGCGATGCTGTGGGTCGGTGGCGGTATCATCCTGCACGGATTGGAGGATTTCGGGTTGGCAGCCCTGCCGCATGCAATTCACGGGTTTGCAACCACGATCGGCGCCGTGATGGGCCCCCTTGCAGGCTTGACGACCTGGCTGATCGACGCCGCCATCGCAGGCCTCTTCGGCCTAGCCCTAGGCTGGCTCGTCGCCAGGGCCGTGCAGCGGGTGGCGCCCGGCTTGCTGGGGCATTGAGTGGGGGTGGTAGCCTTACGCGCGCGCAGCACTTCGCGCTCGCGCTGCCGGCTGAGAAGAACAACTCCGGGCGCCCTGAGATGTCCTCCGACGCGTAGTGATTGAACAGTTAGCGGCTCAGGAGCCTTGCGTAATCATCATGTGATCCAATCCACATCCATGTGATCGTATCATCCCTCAACAGACCAACAGCTCGATGTCGAAAGTCGACGCGAACCGAGTACAGAGGTCCTGCTTTATCGACAAGTTTGAAATGCAATGAGGGATGTGCTGGGTTCTCTCGCCAGATCGTGAATGCATTTTTTGCCTGATCTTGCACCTGGGCTGGCAACTCATCGAACAAGCGCCAAAACTTTGGCGTGGTGCGTGAGATCATTTAGAGGGACGGTTGGAGGGATCGAAGCCGCTCACCTTACCCGCCTCATCGGCCCCCATCGCTTCTACAATCAAGTCGCGAAAAACGGCCTGCGATCGAGGATCATTCAACAACTGCTCCCATCGAGTATCGCTCTCGATGCGAGCCAAAACGTCACGCGCAATCGCCTCTTGCTCAGTCTCGGGCAACTGAGCAATTGCGATAAATGCTCTGGTGACAAGTGCGTTCATTCACAAATCATAACTCAGCGGGCCGACGGTGTCACGACGTGCGTGACTAACGGCTGTAGCACAACAAAAAGCCGCCCTGGATTGCTCCGGGACGGCTGTCTCTTTGTTGTTGCTTGGCGATTCCACTCCGTGGAGCCGGCCGCCAAGCAAAGCAACACTTTGATTGGCGCTTCCGACTCCGCTTGCGCGGAGCCGGCCGGAAACGCCGGGTTTACATTACATATCCATGCCGCCCATGCCGCCCATGCCACCCATGCCGCCTGGCATGCCGCCGCCGCCGCCCGAACCGCGCTTTGGCGATTCGGCAATGCCAGCTTCGGTGGTGATCATCAGGCCAGCAATCGAGGCAGCGTCCTGCAAGGCCGTGCGAACGACCTTGGCTGGATCGATGATGCCCTTCTCGATCATGTCGCCGTACTCGTCCTTCTGGGCGTCGTAGCCGAAGGTCGGACTGCGTGCTTCGAGCACCTTGCCGACGACGATCGAGCCTTCGACACCGGCGTTCTCGGCGATCTGACGGATCGGCGATTGCAGAGCCATGCGGACGATCTGGATGCCAGCATCCTGGTCGTCGTTATCGCCCTTGACGGTGATCGCAGCGGAAGCCTTCAGCAGCATGACGCCGCCGCCAGCAACAACGCCTTCTTCAACAGCGGCGCGGGTTGCATTGAGCGCATCGTCGACGCGATCCTTGCGCTCCTTGACTTCGATTTCCGTGGCACCGCCGACCTTGATCACGGCAACGCCACCGGCGAGCTTGGCAAGACGCTCCTGGAGCTTCTCACGATCATAGTCAGATGTGGTCTCTTCGATCTGCGCCTTGATCTGGTTGACGCGGGCTTCGATGTCTTTCTTTTTGCCGGCGCCGTCGACGATCGTGGTGTTGTCCTTGTCGATCATCACGCGCTTGGCGCGGCCGAGCATGTCCATCGTGACGCTCTCGAGCTTGATGCCGAGATCTTCCGAGATGGTCTGGCCGTTGGTCAGCGTCGCGATATCCTCGAGCATCGCCTTGCGACGATCGCCGAAGCCTGGCGCCTTGACGGCGCAGACCTTGAGGCCGCCACGCAGCTTGTTGACGACGAGGGTCGCCAAGGCTTCGCCTTCGACATCTTCCGAGATGATGAGCAGCGGCTTGCCGGTCTGCACGACAGCTTCGAGCACTGGCAGCATGGCCTGCAGGCCGGTCAGCTTCTTCTCGTGGATCAGGATGTAGGGATCCTCGAGCTCGACCGTCATCTTGTCGGCGTTGGTGATGAAGTACGGCGACAGGTAGCCGCGATCGAACTGCATGCCTTCGACGACTTCAAGTTCGGTCTCGGCGGTCTTGGCTTCTTCAACCGTGATGACGCCCTCGTTACCGACCTTCTGCATCGCCCTGGCGATCATCTCGCCGATTTCGCTCTCGCCGTTGGCCGAAATGGTACCGACCTGAGCGATTTCGCTCGAGTTCTTGACCTTCTTGGCCTTCTTGCCGATTTCTTCGACAACCTGGATCACGGCCTTGTCGATGCCGCGCTTCAGATCCATCGGGTTCATACCAGCGGCAACGCGCTTCAGGCCTTCGCGAACGATCGCCTGGGCGAGAACGGTTGCAGTCGTGGTGCCGTCACCTGCGACGTCGTTGGTCTTCGAGGCGACCTCACGGACCATCTGGGCGCCCATGTTCTCGAACTTGTCCTCAAGTTCGATTTCCTTGGCGACGGTGACGCCGTCCTTGGTGGTGCGGGGTGCGCCGTAGCTCTTCTCGATGATGACGTTACGGCCCTTCGGACCCAACGTTACCTTGACGGCGTTGGCAAGAATGTCGACGCCACGCAGCATGCGCTCGCGGGCATCGGCGGCAAATTTTACGTCTTTAGCGGCCATTGTGGCTCAAGCTCCTGAATGGGAAGTGAAAAGGGGGAGTAGGAAGTAGCGAATAGGGAGTGGGGGGATGTGGGCCGGGTGAACTTACTCCCTATTCCCAACTCCCCATTCCCTGCCGCAAAGAGGCGTTTACTTCTCGATCACGCCCATGATGTCGCTCTCCTTCATGATGAGGAGCTCCTTGCCGTCGATCTTGACTTCGGTGCCGGACCATTTGCCGAAAAGGACTTTGTCGCCCTTCTTGACGTCGAGAGGCACCAGCTTGCCGGCTTCGTCGCGGGCACCGGGGCCAGCTGCGACGATCTCGCCCTGCATGGGCTTCTCGGCTGCAGTGTCTGGAATGATGATGCCGCCAGCCGACTTGGTCTCGGCGTCGGTGCGCTTGACGACCACGCGGTCGTGGAGGGGACGGAATTTCATGGCAACTCGTAAACCTTATCTGGTTGCGGGGGTATGTAGGACGTTAGCACTCATCAAAGTGGAGTGCTAACGGGTGCATATGGTTTTGCCCGGCACGTGTCAAGCGCCGCTTGAGGTCCAGTCCGCAGTTAGTCGAAAACAACCGCGGCCGTTGTGCCGGTGGTGTGGATGCGGGCTCGTCTCGATCCGCGAGGCTCGACACGTTGTTTCCGCTGTACTACGTCGTCTGATCGTCAGGCTGGCAGGACATCAAATTTCCACTTATCCCTGCATTACTGACAAGCGGCACGCCTTTAGTTCATCTCGGGAGAGGAAACAAATGCGACTGAAATTGCTCATTATCGGCATGATCTTAACCGTTATTGCGCCGCTCGGCTTGGCGCACGCGCAACGCGGACAGCCGCAACGCCCAGCCGTTGCCGACACCTGGGAACTGCTCGGCGAGCAGACCGTAGCCTTCGGCACCGACAACGACAGCATCGCCGTCAACCAGGACGAGGATTGGTTTCGCAATCGCGCCTTCCGTGCCCTGCGCTTCGCAGCCGAGCGCAACGACGTATTCATGAATTCGATCCGCATCGTCTATATCAACGGCTACAGCGAGGACATCCAAGTCGACAAGCTGATCCGGCGCGGCAGTCAGCTGGCGGTGGCTCTGCGCGGCGAGCGTAGCTTCTTGAAGCAGATCGACATGCGCTATCGCGGTAACTTTGGCATCTCGTTCGGAGGCGGCGGCATTCGCGTCGATCAGGCGGTGATCAAGGTCTACGGCGAGCGCGTGCAGCGCCGGCCCGAACCGGTGGCCGAGGCTCCCGTCATCGATCGTAGCGGCTGGAGCGAGATCGACACCAAGCGCTTCGACACCAGCAGCTCCCGCGTCGTCTTCGCCTCGCGCCGGGGTGACGGCCGTTTCAGCCAGATCCGCTTGAAGGCGGTCAGCGAGGCAGTACGCGTCCGTGATGTGCAAATCCGCTTCCGCAACGGCGAAAGCCAGACCGTGCCGATCGACAGCCGGCTCGAAGGCGGCGACGAGACCCGGGTGATCGATCTAACTGGCGAGCAGCGCTTCCTCGATACCGTGACGGTCAATCTCGACCCCCGCCGCCGGCCCGGACAGATCGAACTGCAGCTGATCGGCTTGCGCCGTCCGGGTGGTAATGAGGCGCCAAGCGGCGGCGATGTTTACGAGAGACGCGGCTGGGTCCTGCTTGGCGAGAAGACGGTCGGCTTCGACGTCAATCGCGACGTGATCAATGTCGGCCAGCCGGAAGAGTGGTTTCGTGATCGCCGCTTCCGCCGCCTGCATTTGATCGCGCAACGCAACGACGTGTACATGCAGTCGGTGCGAATCACCTACCTCAACGGCTACGTCGAGGATTTGGCGATCGGCCGGCTCATTGCGGCCGGCACCGACACCGCGATCGAGCTGGGTGGCGAGCGCAGCTACATCCGCCAGATCGAGATGGTCTACCGCTCGCGCCCGAACTATCGCGGCCAAGCCACGATGAAAGTCTACGGCGAACCTGTGCGGCGCTGAGTTTTCAGGGGACAGTCATCGATGCGACCGGTAGCTGTTCCTCTGTCGTCTCGCCGCCGTCATCGGTAACGCGGCAGGTTCGTAGGGCGGAATAGCGAAGCGTATTCCGCCGCGATGCCGGCCGGTCTCGCGGTGGTCGTCGCGGTGCAATACGCGAAGCCGCTATTGCACCCTACCCAGCCGCTTCGTCATTCCGGTGGCCGAACACGAACGCGTGAGCGGGCGGACATGCTGAAACTTCGCGCCGCCTCCCCGCGTAGCTCCGTACATCTCCAACTGATGGAGTGTCCAACAAGGAGCACGTCATGGTTTTCAGTCTCACAAAGAAAGTAACGCGTGGCCTCGGCGCTGCGACTTTCGCCATCGGCACGATGATCGCACTGGTCAATCCGTCGCCAAGCTTTGCGCAAAAGGCGGTTACGGTCGGCGGTGCACCGATGTATCCGACGAAAAACATAATCGAGAACGCTGTTAACTCGAAGGATCACACGACGCTGGTAGCGGCCGTGAAGGCTGCTGGTCTGGTGGATACATTGAGCGGACCCGGACCGTTCACGGTTTTTGCGCCGACCAACAAGGCTTTCGGCAAATTACCGGCGGGCACGGTCCCGACGCTTTTGAAGACGGAGAACAAGTCGAAGCTGTCCGGCGTGCTCACCTACCACGTCGTATCGGGACGCTTGGATGCGGCCGAACTGATGAAGCGCGTCAAGGACGGCGGCGGCAAGGCGATGCTGAAAACCGTCAATGGCGGGACCCTCACCGTGACGAAGAACGGCGCGAACGGCCTCGTTATCACCGATGCCAAGGGCGGCAAATCGAAGGTGACGATCGCCAACGTCAATCAGTCGAACGGCGTGATCCACGTGGTCGACGGTGTGATGTTGCCTGGTTGATCAGTTCAGGGTCAGTACCGGTTTGCACAAGCGTCAATGCGCGACACAGAGGTCAAACCGGTGACTGTCCCCGCTGAGATCCTTCCGCGGTTGCAATGTGTTCCTCGACTCGGTTGCAGTCGTGGTTGGTGCCAGCCCTGTCCGCCGAGCCCTCCGGCTCTGGCGGGCAGGGTCTTTGCTGTTAGGCTATTGAGTTGAGGGGCAGTTACCGATTTCGTCTAAAGTATCGCAGATGGTGGCTGTCCCCGGTATCTCCACTGTGTATCTCCACACTGGGCGTGCCCAACCGCAGGGATTTAGCCGCCCAATACCTTCTGCAAAAGC
>JANOOW010000346.1:0-1761 GCA_031421555.1 Hyphomicrobiaceae bacterium
TCGCACAGAAAGGTTTCGTCTGCCGAGGCGTGCTGCTCGATGCGGTCGCATTACGCGGTGGTCCACTGCCGGTGCCAAAGGAAAACAGCGCCAGCGATCCGGGCATCGTCACCGCCAAGGATATCGACGACATGATCAAGCGGCAGAATATCGCGCCGATCGGCGAGGGCGATTGCGTGTTCCTGTACACCGGCCACGGCGACATCTGGCACCCGAAGGATTGGGAGGGCTTCGATGCAGCCGAGAAGACCCGGCGCATCGGATTGTTCAATGCAGGTGAACCTGGCTTCGGCATATCGGCCTGCGAGTATCTGGCCGAACGCAAGATCATCCTGACCGGCGGCGACACCTGGGCCGTCGAGGCCGTCGGCAAGGGATCGGGCGGCGAAACTCCGCAACCGTTCGAGTGTCACATCAAGCTGCAGACCAAGCGTGGCATCTGGAATCTGGAGAATCTGGATTTCTCGCAACTCGTTGCCGACAAGGCATATGAGTTCCTGTTCGTCTGGTCGCCGCTGAAGATGAGAGGGGCAACCGGTTCGCCGGGCAATCCAGTCGGACTATATTGATCGAAGACCGCCGTGCACGTTCGCGTGCACGGCGGCCACGCCGCAGTGCGTCGGGAGTGGACTGAGTTCGCAAACGCTTAACGGCAAGAAAGCGACGAGCACGTTGCCGGTCAAGGCGAAGTCTGCATTAATGGCGAGCGACCGGGCACCAAGCCGAGCCGCAAACGCCAAGGATGCTGACATGAGCAGGTATCGTTTCTGTTTCGCTGTGTTGGCTTGCGCGTTCGCGCTCACGCCGGCGATGTCGGCGCGCGCCGAAGTTCCGGAGGTGAAGATCGTCGCGCAGAACGGCACCAACTATTTGCCGCTGTTCGTCATGCAGGGCCACAAGCTCGTCGAAAAGCATCTCGCCGCCAAGGGGCTCGACGCCACCACCGTTGGGTGGATGCGGCTTTCGAGCCCAGCTGCCATCGTGGACTCGTTCCTGGCCGGCGCCATACATTTTGCCGGCCAAGGCGTGCCCTCGTCGGCGCTGTTGTGGGACCGCACGCGCGGCGGCATCGGCGCCAAGGCTGTATCAGCGCTGGTCTCGTCGAACATCTGGCTGATGACCCGCAAACCTGAACTCAAGTCGATTGCCGACTTGACCGACAAGGATCGCATCGCACTGCCCTCGATCAAATCTTCGGCCCAGGCGCTCTTTCTCTGGTCTGCCGCCGAGAAGCAATTCGGCCCCGGTCAATGGGGCAAGCTCGATCACTTGGCCGTGTCGCTACCGCATCCCGATGCGATGGCATCCGTGCTCAACCCGGGCAGCGAAATCACCGTACACGCGGCAACCTCACCGTTTGCCGAGATGGAAAAGAAAGCCGGACTGCACGCGATCGCCGACCTTTTCAGCGTCGAAGGCGGCGCCGTGACGTCGTTGAATTTTGTTTCGACCGAGCAGTTCAGGACCGCCAACCCGAAAACCTTCGACGCAGTCGTTGCAGCCTTCGACGAAGCCATCGAGTGGATCAACGCCGACAAACGGCGCGCCGCGCAATTATACCTGGATATCTCGAAAGAGAAGATGTCCTTGGACGATCTCGCGGCGATCCTCATGGCGCCCGACTACACGTTCGGAAAAACGCCGCGCGGCATCGGTAAGGCGATGACCTTGATGCACAAGGCCGGCACGATCAAGATCAAGCCGGAGTCGTGGATGGACATGTACTTCCCAGAGACGCAAAAGCTGGCTGGCGACTAGTCC
>JANOOW010000347.1:0-17955 GCA_031421555.1 Hyphomicrobiaceae bacterium
GATGATGCGCTCGTAGCTGGCTTTCACAACGGCCGACGTCATCGATGAGCAATCGTGAAAATTCACGATCGGGTGCAGTTTGAAGGTGTAGCTCAAGCCGTCGGCCGCCGCTGTCCAGGACTGTGCGAGGTCGCCCGAAACTTCCGGGTAGGTCGAGCCGTGAAATTTCAGCAGCATCGAGTAGTGCGGGGCGACGGGATGCGTCACGCCGAAGGTCACGTTCGAGTGGCAATCATAGTTCGGCGGCTCGGCTACAACAGCGAACTTGAGCGTACCGCCCTTCACCGGCGTCTCGGCAACTGCCGTGGACGTGAGAGCAACCGCCGACAGGACCCTGATCGCCCACTTAGCGAGTATCGACATCTTGGACCCCTCCCAGGGATAGTTCGCTCCGCGACTTTTGGGTCAGTGTGACACAAGCCGACGGCTACCGCCTACTGCTTCGCGCCGTTGTGTATAACTGCCCGGCTTCACGAAAGGGTGCTGAACTTCACGCCGGTGCCTTTGAGACGGCCGACCAGGCGTCCGTGCCGCGCACGCGCGATCCGCACCTGTACAATGGTTACGCCGTCGTCGTCGCTCGCCTGGTTGAGAACCTGGGCGTTCTCGTGCAGCCACGCTAATACCGCGCCGTCGGCCGCCGGAATGCGCAAGCCCACAAGCTCGTCTTGGGTGCTGAACCGCGCGTCGATCGAGGCCAGCAAATCTACGATGCCTTCGCCCGTGACTGCCGACACCAGCGCTGGCGTGTGTTCCACGCGTTTGGCGGCCCATGACGCCTCTTCACGATCAGCGGGGGCCAAAAGATCGATCTTGTTCCAGACCTCGACCACGCGGCTATCGCTTGCCTCCGCCCGGATACCGAGATCGGCCAGCACGGCGTTGACGTCGGCACGTTGAGCATCGGTTTCGGGATGTGTGATGTCGCGCACATGGAGAATGAGATCGGCTTCGATCACTTCTTCCAGCGTGGCGCGGAAAGCCGCGACGAGCATCGTCGGCAAGTCCGATATGAAGCCGACCGTGTCCGACAAGATGATGCGGCGTCCGCTGACGAGCTTGACCTCGCGCATCGTCGGGTCGAGGGTCGCGAACACCTGATCCTTGGCGAGAACGCCGGCGCCAGTCACGCGGTTGAACAGCGTCGATTTACCGGCGTTGGTGTAGCCGACGATGGCGACGATCGGGTACGGCACCTTGCGGCGGCCGCGGCGATGCAGTTCGCGCGTCTTGACGACCTGGGTGAGCTCGACCTTGATCGCGTCGATGCGATCTTGAATCAGCCGGCGGTCCAATTCGAGCTGGCTTTCACCGGGACCACCGAGGAACCCGGCACCACCGCGCTGACGCTCCAAGTGGGTCCAGCTGCGTACGAGACGGCTCTTTTGATAGGTCAGATGCGCGAGTTCGACCTGCAGCCGGCCTTCCCGCGTTTGCGCGCGACGGCCGAAAATTTCCAGGATCAACCCGGTGCGATCGAGCACCTTGGTGTTCCATTCCTTTTCAAGGTTACGCTGCTGGATCGGCGATACCGCATGGTCGATGACGACGAGATCGATCTCACCGCCGGAAACCAGTTGCCCGATCTCCGCGACTTTGCCCGACCCGAACAGCGTGCCCGGACGAGGTGCCGGCACCGGTACGACTATGCCCTCAGCAATATCGAGATCGATCGCCTGCGCCAAGCCTACCGCCTCGGCGAGACGATCGGCGGCGGTATGCAAAGGCGGCACGGCCTTTGGATCGGTCTCGCCTGCCGCCGTCTTATGATGCGGCCGCCGGGATCGCGGCAAGACCGGAACCAGTACAAGAGCACGCGCGGTCGACGACGGCGTTACCTGATGCCCGCCTTCCAGCGGCGCATCTTCGAATTCGATGTCCAGCGGTTCTTCGATGATGCGAACTACCCTTGTGAGCCTTCGGCCGGATCCTGATCCATCAGATGGACAGGCGCCCCCGGCATAATTGTCGAGATGGCGTGTTTATAGACCAGTTGCGAGTGCCCGTCACGGCGCAGTAGCACGCAGAAATTGTCGAACCATGTGACGATCCCCTGCAGCTTGACCCCGTTCACGAGGAAAATCGTCAACGGAGTCTTGGCCTTACGTACGTGATTGAGAAAAGTATCTTGCAAGCTCTGCTGGCGTTCGGTTGCCATTTTTGTTCTGTCCCGTTTTTTCAGGTTCTATTGTTGCGCAGCACGGGTTGAAGATCCCATGCATCGGATTAGTCAGCCTCCAGCGGATCAAAATCATACTTGGATCACAATAACTGTTTTTCAACCGCCGTCGTCACCCATTACCTGCGAGGCGATGCGCATTTTGGATGCGTTAAACTTACGCAGCTGCGTACTCGGCAATTTCGTGGAAGGCCGCTCGCAGTTTCAGCGTGAGCAGTCCTGGCGCACCGTTGCCGATCGGCGCGTCATCGATACGAACGACGGGCATCACTATGTTCCCCGCTGACGTGATGAACGCCTCGCGCGCGGCCTGTGCTTCGGCGATCGTGAATGCGCGCTCCTCGAACTCAAGCCCTTCACGCGTCAAAAGGTCGATCAATGTGGTTCGTGTCACCCCACGCAGGATGTCGGTGCCGGCTGGCCGGGTGACCAGCCGGCCGCCACGGGTGACGATCCAGGCGTTGCTGGAAGCGCCTTCCGTGACGTGCCCGCTGACGTCGACGAACCAGGCCTCTTTGGCGCCACTCGATCTTGCCGCTTCCTTGGCCATGCTCGATGGCAACAACATCACGGTTTTGATATCGCATCGGGCCCAGCGGTTGTCCGGCATGGTCTTGATCGCGATGCCGATAGCAGCGCGCGCCTCCAGGCTCGCCAGATCGTGACTGCGGGCGATCACGACGACGGTCGGCGCGACCGTTCCCTCTGGCGCGAATAGAAATTCGCGTGGCCGCGCGCCTCTCGAGACCTGTATGTAAACGGATCCGTCGATCAGCCGGTTGCGCCGGATCGTCTCGCGCAAAACACGCTGCCACGACGGCCGTGACAATGGCGGTGTCATCGCCAGTTCGCGCAAAGACCGGTCGAGGCGATCGAGATGGCGGGTCTCATCCACGAGGCGCCCCGCCCTCACCTCGCACACCTCGTAGATCGCATCGCCAAACTGATAGCCGCGGTCTTCGACGTGAACGTTAGCGTCCGCATACGGCACGTATCGGCCGCTGACGTAGATATACCGGCTCATGATCCCCCCCGGACCTGCAATTTCGGAAGTCACATAGGGCCGACGCCAGCGCGTTGGTCCGACGACACGCCCAGCGCGCGCAATTTGCGATGCAGTGCCGATCGCTCCATACCGACGAACTCTGCGGTGCGCGAGATGTTGCCGCCGAAGCGATTGATCTGCGCCAGCAGGTAATCGCGCTCGAAGATCTCACGTGCTTCGCGCAACGGCAGCGACATCAAATGCTCGGACTTGCCGTTGATCGGCAGCGGCACGTTCGAGCCGATTTCCTGCGGCAGCATATCGGCCGAGATCACCGTATCCGGCTCGCCGCCGGTCAGGATCATCACGCGCTCGATGTTGTTGCGTAATTCGCGGACATTGCCCGGCCAATCATGCGCCTGCAGCACGGCGATCGCATCCTCGCCAATCTGGCGCGCGGCGAGTCCCGATGTCTGGGCGACCTGCTGGCCGAAATAATGAACGAGATCGGGGATGTCTTCGCGCCGTTCGGCAAGACCGGGCACCCGCAACGGCACCACGTTCAGGCGATGGTAGAGATCTTCGCGGAAACGGCCCTCGGCCATGTCACGTTCGAGATCGCGGCTGGTCGAGGATATGATGCGCACATCGACCGAGACCTTCTGGCTGCCACCGATGCGCAAGAATTTCTGTTCGACGAGCACGCGCAGGACCTTGCCCTGCGTTTCGATCGGCATGTCGGCTACTTCATCGATATAAAGCGTACCGCCGTGGGCTTCTTCGAGCGCGCCGACCTTGCGCGGACCGCCGCTGCGATCTTCGGTGCCGAATAGCTCCTCTTCAACACGATCGGGCGCCATCGCAGCCGCATTGAGGACGACGAAAGAGTTGTCCGAGCGCGCCGATTTCTGATGCATGACGCGTGCGGCCAACTCCTTGCCGGCGCCCGAGGCGCCACGGATCAGCACGCGGCTGTTTGTTGGCGCCACCCGCTCGATATGCGCGCGCAGCTGATTGATCGCAGTCGACTTGCCGATCATCTCCGCGCTCTGCGTCGAGCGCTCCTTGAGCTGCTTCACCTCGCGGCGCAGCTGCGACGTTTCCAGCGCCCGCATGGTGACGAGCAGCATGCGGTCCGACTTGAACGGCTTTTCGATGTAGTCGTAGGCACCGCGGCGGATTGCCGTCACGGCCGTTTCGATGTTGCCGTGACCGGAGATGATCACCACCGGTAGATCCGGGTGCACCTTCTTGATGATCGACAACACCTCGAGCCCATCGAGCCGGCTTCCCTGCAACCAGATGTCGAGGATGACCAGCTGCGGCCGCCGCTCTTCTATCGCCCGCAGGGCTTCGTCGCTATCGCGCGCCAGCCGGCACCGATGACCCTCGTCTTCGAGAATACCGGAAACCAGATCGCGAATATCGGCTTCGTCGTCCACCACCAGGATGTCGGATGCCATTATTTTTCTCTCCTACACTGGACCCCCGTTCGAGGCGGCCGCTGCTTGAACCCGCGGTCTTGCGACCGCAATCGAAATAGTCATGGCGCCTATTCGGCTGCCACCTTGCGCGTGCCCACGGTGTTGAGGGGCAACGTGATGCGGACGAGCGCGCCCCGGCTGCGTCCGGCTGCTGTGGGCGCATCTTCGAGGGCCAGAACACCACCATGTTGTTCGACGATCTTCTGGACGATAGCGAGGCCAAGGCCCGTGCCTTTATGCCCTTTGTTCGTGACATAAGGTTCGAGCAGGCGGGCGCGATTTTGCTTCGGCAGGCCGATGCCGTTGTCGATCACCTCGATGGAGACGCGGTCGCCTTGCACTACTAAACGAGTTTCGACCATGCCCTTCCATCCAGGCTCCGCTTGGTCGGCCGCGCTCTCGACGGCCTCGGTCGCATTCTTCACGAGGTTCGTTACCGCCTGGCTGATCAAACGGCGATCGAACTGGCTGGTGACGCGTGCTTCCGGCAGTTCGATTTTGTAGGCGACGTTGGTGTGTGCCTCGCGAAACAGGATGACGGGTTCCTGCACGGCCTCTCGCAGATCGCTGGCCTCCATTACCGGCTTCGGCACCCGGGCGAAACTCGCAAACTCG
Source organism: Hyphomicrobiaceae bacterium (assembly GCA_031421555.1). Taxonomy (GTDB): domain Bacteria; phylum Pseudomonadota; class Alphaproteobacteria; order Rhizobiales; family Hyphomicrobiaceae; genus JAKFWF01. The sequence goes on from JANOOW010000347.1 coordinate 5,264, forward strand.
TCGACCATGGTCTTGATGTCACCGGCTTGCCGCTCGATCGTGGCCGTCAACTTCTCGAAGGTCTCGCGATCTTCGACGATGACTTTTCCATACTTGCGCCGCAGCCGCTCGGCGGAGAGTATAATCGGCGTAAGCGGGTTTTTTATCTCATGCGCAATGCGTCGCGCAACATCGGCCCAGGCGGAAGTACGCTGCGCCGACACCAATTCGGTGATGTCGTCGAAGGTGATGACGGACCCTTGCGCTGCCCCCTCACCGGCCTCGCCACTCGCCTGCTCGCTCGTCACGCGTACTGCGAATGTGCGCTCATCGCCCTTCACCGAAACGGTGACTTCGTGCTGCGTGCGCGCACGCAATTGTTGCTCGGTCTGTGGGACGGCCAATTTTGCGAACTCAGGCACCGCCGATGATAGATTGCAGCCGACGAGGCTAGCCCGATCCATGCCTAGCAAGTGCTCGGCCGAACGGTTCGCCAGCGTGATGCAGCCATCGACATCGAGCCCCAGCACGCCCGCCGACACGCCGGTTAGAACGGCTTCCATGAACACGCGGCGTTCGGTCAGCTGCTCGTTGGCGGTGACGAGCGCATCGCGCTGGTTCTTGATTTCAGACGTCATCGTATTGAACGTCATCGATAGGCGCCGCAGGTCGCCCTCGCCACGCTTGATCGGCAGCGCGATCTGCAGATTGCCTTGCGAGACCTGTTGGGCTGCCGCAATCAAACGGCGGATCGGTGCCACGAACCGTCCCGCGAACCAGAGGCCCGCCCAAATTGCCGCAAGTAGCGCCGTCAGCGAAAGCGTCGAGTATATCAATCCATGCGCGAACTTGAGCTCGCCGCGGCGTTTGCGCGTTTCCTGATATTCAGCAAATGCTGCCTGCGTGCGCCGTAGTTGCCCGATCACCTTCGGGCTTACGCCGCGCGCGACATACAGGTAGCGGCCCGGGTAACGCTGCAGTTTGACGACCGCATTGACGCGATAGTTTTCACTCGGCGTCGACAACGGCACTTGGCCGGCCTCTGCGAGCTGGATGATGTCCGATGGCACTTTGTTGTAGGGTAGCTTGTCGTTGTCGACCGCATCGATGATCGCCTTGCCCTCGGCATCGATGACGAAGGCTACCGGCAACTCCCGCAACCCGGCTTGGGCAATGACCAGTTGCCGCAACTGCTTTTCGTCACCGCCGACAAGCGCGGCGGCATCGTCGAGGTCCTTGGCCATATTGACGATATCGGTGCGGATCACTTGCCCGTGCTCGTCGAGGTAGGCGTTCGCAACCTCGAGCGAGTTTTCGACGATCTGCTTGGTGCGGTTGGAGATACTGTCGAAGGTCCGCGAGAACGTCGTGGTGGCCGCGACCGCGAGCAAAATTGCCGGCAAAGCAGCGATGACGCTGAACAGCGCGACGATGCGGATGTGCAAGCGGGCGCCTGGCACCTTGGCTTTCCAGGCGTGCAGCAGGTCGCGGATTTGCCAGGCAACGACCGCGATCATCGCGATAATGAGCAATGCATTGATCAGCAAAGCCCAGAAGACCACCGTGCCCCGCGGTACGATCGGCGTCAGGCCAGTCAAGATCAGGTAGGTCGAGGTACCGGAAATCAGCGCCAGGATGGTGACGGTCAGGCCAATCGAAAACGTTCGCGGATGAGCTTCAGGGAGCGGCTGAAGGGCGTCATCGAAAGGATCGAGAACAGGCGCCGCTGGTTCGGACGAATTCGTCAATGCCGGCTCCCGCTGTTTGCAAAGTTCAGTCAACTGCAGCCCGCAGGCCTCTTTCAGCGTTCTCATTCCGCAACACTGCGGCCAGCTAGTGACGCCGCCGATGCAAGTGGACTTGAACTGTGACATTTTCGCGACAATCTTGCCACGAGTAACCGCCTTGCCAACAGGCGTCAAGCGCCGCCTATTTTGCTGCGGACTGTCCGGCGGATCAAGGCAACGGCGAGCGAAATACCTGGATATCGAGATCGCGGATTCGGCTGCGCAGGGTATTGCGGTTCAGCCCGAGCAGTTCGGCGGCGCGGATTTGATTGCCCCGCGTCGCGGTCAAAGCGGCGGTGATCAAGGGTAACTCGATCTGCCGGATGATCCGGTCGTAAAGGCCTGATGGTGGCAACTCCCGGCCGAACGAGGCGAAATGGATCGCCAAGTGCCGCTCGACCAGTTCCGAAAGTTCTTTGGGCTCGGAACCGCCACTATCGCCACTGGGCGAGCCGATCTCGTCCAGTTCGCCATCGACGATTGCAGCGGTGATCGTATCCTGAACGTGCAGCGCTGCGAGACGGCGCACGACGTTTTCAAGTTCACGAACGTTGCCGGGCCATGAATGCCGCTTGAGACGATCGACCGCCGCGGCCTCTATATTTTTTGCACCCAACCCATCCTTGCTGGCCTGCCGCAAGAAGTGCCGGACGAGATCGCCGATGTCATCCAGCCGCTCGCGCAGCGGCGGCAGTCGCATCGGCACGACGTTGAGCCGGTAGTATAAATCTTCGCGGAACAGCCCCTGTTGAATCTGCGATTTGAGTTCGCGATGGGTGGCAGCCACGATGCGCACATTTGTGCGGATCGGCGTGCGCCCGCCGACCGTGGTATATTAACCCACTTGCAACACCCGCAGTAACCGCGTTTGCGCCTCGAGCGGCATGTCGCCGATCTCGTCGAGAAAAAGCGTGCCGCCTTCTGCCTGCTCGAAGCGCCCCTGGGTCCGCGATTGCGCGCCGGTGAAGGCGCCCTTTTCGTGGCCGAACAGCTCGCTCTCGATCAGCTCGCGCGGGATCGCGGCCATGTTGATGGCAACGAATGGCCCCGCCCGCCGGCGGCCGTGATCGTGCAGGACCCGCGCGACCAACTCCTTCCCAGTGCCGGATTCGCCGGTGATCATCACCGTGAGATCGGTCTGCGTCAGCCGCGCCAGAATGCGATAGATGTCCTGCATCGCGGCCGACCGGCCGATCAGCGGCAGTTCGTCCGTGTCACTATCGGCTTCGCCCTGCGGCCTTTGTGTCTTGCGGGGTTCAGCCAGGGCGCGGCCGACGACTGCGACCAGCTCCGACAGATCGAACGGCTTCGGCAGATATTCGTAGGCGCCTTTTTCGGCGGCGGTCAGCGCTGTCATCAGCGTGTTTTGCGCGCTCATCACGATGATCGGCAGGTCGGGCCGCGCCTTCTTGATGCGGGGGATCATGTCGAACGCATTTTCGTCCGGCATGATGACGTCGGTGATCACGACGTCGCCTTCGCCCTGCGACACCCAGCGCCAGAGCGTAGCCGCGTTGCCCGTCGTTCGCGGCGTGTAACCCGCCCGCGCGAGCGCCTGATTGAGGACCGTGCGAATGGCAGTATCATCGTCGGCAATAAGGATCGTTCCACGCGCCATGGCTTATCCTATCCGGGGTTTGGATGCTGAATTCAGCGTCTTGACGGAAACCGCCTGCATCGGCAGCAGGATGCGAAAGATCGTGCGCTTGGGCTCCGAGTCGCACTCGATGATGCCGCCGTGGTCGCCGATGATCTTGGCGACAAGTGCGAGCCCAAGTCCGGAGCCGGTGCGTTTGGAAGTCACGAACGGGTCGAACAGATGTGGCTTCATCGCCTCGAGCACGCCTGGCCCGTTGTCCACGACTTCGATCATCAAGGGCAAGGCGACGCGCGTACCGCTACCGGGCACCGTCAGACGCACACCTGGCCGAAAGGCCGTTGTCAGAACGATACGGCCCTTGTCGCCGCCTTGATCGATCGCCTCGGCGGCATTCTTTACGAGGTTGAGGAACGCCTGCACCAGCTTGTCGCGGTTGCCCGGTACCGCTGGCAGTGAAGGATCGTACTCGCAGACGAACTTGATGCCGCGGGCAAAGCCACTTTCGGCGAGCCGTTGCACATGATCTAGAACATCGTGGATATTGACCGGATCCTTGGCCATCGGCCGCTCATCGCCGAACACTTCCATCCGGTCGACAAGCTTGCGAATTCGCTCGGTCTCGGCGCAAATCAACTGCGTGAGCTGACGGTCTTCGTCGCTGACCGTTGGCTCGAGCAACTGGGCTGCGCCGCGAATCCCCGACAGCGGGTTCTTGATCTCGTGCGCGAGAACGGCTGCCATTCCGGAGACCGAGCGGGCTGCGGCACGGTGCGTCAGCTGCCGCTCGATCATCTGCGCCATGCTGCGCTGCTGCAGCATGACGAGGATGAGCCCCGGCTGATCAGCGAGCGGACCACTGAAAACGTCGACCAATTTGGTGCCATCGACACGGGGCATCGTGATCTCAACCCCGTACTCGTTCACGGTTGCTTTTGTCCGCCGCACCTGTTCGACCAACGCGATCAAGGGGCAACCGAAGGCGAGGATCTCCGTCAGTGTCATGCGCTTCAGGACCGCTTGCCCACACGAAGTGAACGCCTCGGCTGCGGGATTTGCATAGATCACGTGCTCGTCTTCACCGAGGACGAGAATCGCGTGCGGCAACGCTGCGAGCAGCAAGTCATGTTCAACGTGACGGCGCACGCCTGTCGAAGCTGTTTTTGCGGGCACGGGTGTCATGCGGCGATCGCCTCGGGTTCGATGTAGAACTGCGCTAGGCCAGCAAGCACCCGGGCGGCATTTTCGTCCTGGCAAAGCCGCGCCCGCCAAGCTTTCGTCACAGCCAGCGGCCGGCCGCTGGCTTCCAAATACCAGCCGATGTGTTTGCGTGCGTTGCGCAGGCCGAGGTGCGAGCCGTACAGCACGAGCATGGCTTCGACATGACGAACCGCGATCGCGGCCTGCTCGGGCAGACCAGGTGGACCTGGGTCGCGGCCGCTGGTCAGTGTTCGCTCGATCTGGTTTGCAACCCACGGCCGGCCATAGGCGCCGCGCCCGACCATGACGCCGTCCGCACCGGAAGCCGCAAGCGCGGCAGCGGCATGATCCGGCGTTGCAATGTCGCCATTGACGATCACCGGCAAGCGAATAGCCTGCTTCACGTTGCGCACAAACGCCCAGTCAGCTTGCCCTTTGTAGAACTGGCAGCGAGTCCGGCCGTGCACTGTGACGAGTTGCACACCCACCGCTTCGGCACGCCGGGCAAGCTCCGGCGCGTTGAGGGTCGTGTGATCCCAACCCATGCGCATCTTCAGCGTGACCGGTACTGTGACCGCTCCGACAACGGCCTCGATCAGGGTCTGCGCGTGGTCGAGATCGCGCATCAGCGCACTTCCCGACAGCTTGCCGGTTACTTCGCGCGCCGGACAGCCCATGTTGATATCGATAATGTCGGCGCCACGTTCTTCGGCAATGCGCGCGCCCTCCGCCATCCAGTGCGCTTCCCGGCCAGCGAGTTGCATAACAAACGGGCGCGCCTCGCCCGATGTAGCCCGGCGCAGTACCCGGCTGTTTTCTCTCACCAGCTCCTCGCTCGCCACCATCTCCGACACCACGAGACTTGCGCCCAGCCTATGGCAAGCATCGCGGAACGGGCGGTCGGAAACGCCGGACATCGGCGCGACGAACACGCGGCCGGGCAATGTCAACCGGCCTAACGTCAGGCCGGGCATCTCGACGTGCGCAGCCTGCGTGCTCGATACTCTGTCGGTGGCAGTGCTCATATATTAAGCGAAATCCTACGCTGATGAAGCATTATGCAGACTAGGCAGGAAATTTCCATCTCGCAAGTGCGAACCGCGATCCGATGCTCTGTTGCCGGCCAACCATGCAGCCGGTATGGGGAGTGCGGTAGGACATGAGAGGCGGATCAAACGTGCCGACAGCTGTAATAATCGTCGCGGCGGGTCGTGGCACGCGCGCAAAAAACCTCAACCTTGCGCTGCCCAAGCAGTACGCGCCGCTGGGCGATAGAACGGTGCTGGCGCGAACCGTAGCGGCCTTCGCCACTGATTTGCGTGTTCATACCATCCAAGTCGTCATCCACGCCGGCGACGAAGCACTTTACGATCAAGCGCTGGGTCCTCTGCGGCATCGCTGCCGCCCGCCGGTGCATGGTGGCGCGACCCGGCAAGAAAGCGTGTTGGCTGGCCTGAAGGCTTTGCGCGCGGTGGAACCCACGCGTGTTTTGATACACGATGCAGCACGCCCATTCGTGACAAGCGGCGACATCGGCCGCGTGCTCGATGCACTCGTCACCGGACCGGCCGCAATATCAGCGGTTCCCGTGACGGATACGCTGAAGCGCGCGAGCGTGGCCGGAACGATCCTGGAAACAGTCGATCGCGCGGGGCTTTGGGCTGCGCAAACACCGCAGGGATTTCACTTCGCAGCCATCCTTGATGCGCACGAGCGCGCTGCCGCCGCCGGACGCACCGGCTTCACCGACGATGCCGCCATCGCCGAATGGGCGGGGCTCGAGGTCACCCTCGTCAAGGGGTCGTCGCGCAATACCAAGTTGACGACTGCAGCCGATTTCGCCGCCGCCGAACAGGTGCTTCTCCGTGACGAGCAGACCGCGACCCGTGTCGACGTCCGCACCGGTACCGGCTTCGATGTCCACCGCTTCGCTGCCGGCGATGCCGTGTGGTTGTGCGGCGTGAGCGTTCCGCACACCCACACGCTCGACGGCCATTCCGATGCCGACGTCGGCCTCCATGCCCTGACGGATGCGATCCTCGGCGCGATCGGCGATGGCGACATCGGCCAGCACTTCCCGCCGGGCGACCCGCAATGGAAAGGCGCAGCTTCCCACTTGTTCTTGCGCGATGCGGTCCGCCGGGTGCGCGAAAGCGGCGCCTCGATCACCAACGTCGACATCACGCTGCTGTGCGAGGCACCGAAGATCGGACCGCATCGCGATCGGATGCGCGCCGCGATTGCGGAAATCACCGGCATCGAGATTGCTCGGGTCGGTGTAAAGGCCACCACCACCGAGGGGCTGGGCTTTACCGGCCGGCGCGAAGGCATCGCTGCAATGGCCTCGGCGACGGTTGTTTTCGGCCGCACAGGCGAAGACTGACACTCGAGGCTTGCCCTCGCCTCCAGAATCACGGCATCGCTAGGGGACGGTTGTAGACGCCTCTCTCGGAGCCAAGCCACATGAACGTCATGACGCCCACGCTGACCAGCGGACCAATCAATATTGGCGAGATCGCAGAGGCGACCCGCACCACGTGCCTGGCTACCCGGGTACGGCAGTTGTCACGCATCATCACCCGCGTCTATGACGATGCCTTGCGCCCGCTGAAGATCACGGCCAGCCAGTTCACACTGCTGACGCAGCTCGCGCAGCAAGATGGCATTACCGCCGTTGAGATCGGCTTCACGCTCGATATCGAGAAATCGACGCTGTCGCGCAATCTCAAGCGCCTGCTGGCGCTGAACCTCATCCTCATGGACCCACCGGCTGGCCGGCGTGGCCGCGGGTTGCATCTAACGCCATCCGGTCAAAGCGCGATCAAGGACGCTTATCCGGTCTGGGTCGAGGCCCAGCGCCGCGCACACGCCGTCATGGGCACGGACAGCCGGGCCACGCTCGACGGACTTCTGGTCAATGCGGAAAAGCTCGTCGTGGCCTGATAATTGAAGCCGGTGTCAAAGTCTGATTAGATCGAGGGCACGTGCAAACGTGTCCTTTTTCGTTTGGAGGCCCAAGCCATGTTTCCCAGCGACTTGATCGAGGAAGCAACGGCACTTCTGGCCTTGCTGCGCGCAAAGGGGCTCAAGGTCGCGACCGCGGAGAGTTGCACCGGCGGATTGATCGCCGGATTGTTGACCGAGATCCCCGGCTCATCCGATGTGGTCGAGCGCGGCTTCGTCACCTACTCGAACGAGGCCAAGGCGCAGATGCTCGGTATCGATCCCGAGTTGATCGTCAAGTATGGCGCGGTGAGCGAACAAGTTGCGCGCGCGATGGCGACAGGCGCGGTGTCGAACTCCCACGCCGATATTTCGGTGGCGGTTACCGGCGTCGCGGGGCCGGGCGGCGGGTCGTTGGTGAAGCCGGTCGGTCTCGTGCACTTCGGCGCAAACCGGCGCGGAGGTGGTGTGATCCATCACGAGGCGCGGTTCGGTGAGATGTCCCGTCATGCAATTCGCATCGCAAGCGTGCGCCAGGCGCTGGCGATGATCAGAAGCCTAGCCTGAGGTTACGGGCACTTGCCCGGCCACGCCATAAACCGTGCGCGCGCGCTGCTCGAATGCTTCGGCAAATTTGCGGAATGCCTTGTCGAACAGCGCCCCGACGACGAGCGCCAGCAGGTGCGATTTGAACTCGTAATCGATGAAAAATTCGATCTCGCAGCCCTCGCCGGACGGGTGAAAATGCCAGCGGTTCTCGAGGTGGCGAAATGGGCCGTCGATATAGCGCGCCTCGACTTTCGGCACGTCCGGATAGAGCGATACCCTGGTCAGAAACGTCTCGCGGATCGCCTTGTAACCGACGGTCATGTCCGCAGTAAAAATTTGCGGATTGCCGGTCTGCTCGCGGGTGCGGATACGAAGCCCCTCGGTCAGAGGCAGGAACTGCGGATACTTCTCCACATCCGCTACCAGATCGTACATCTGGCGCGGGGTGAAAGGCACGTGGCGGCTAGTCGTGAAGGTTGGCATCCGAATCAGCTTTTCTGCAGTGGTGCGATACTATCGAGGAAGCGCTGCGCATCCGCATCGCGGCGAAAGATCACGGGTGAAGTTTGCGCCACGCGCAGGATCGGCTCAGCTCACCTATGTGCCGCAAGTCGTGCGACGCGCAACTTCGCGAAGTCGTCACCGGCGTGATAACTGGACCGCGTGAGGGGTGACGCTGCGACCAGCAAAAAGCCTTTCGCCAGTGCCATGCGCTCGTAGGACTTGAATTCATCGGGGGTGACGAAGCTTTTCACCTCGGCGTGTTTGCGCGTCGGCTGCAGGTACTGCCCCATGGTGAGGAAATCGACATCGGCGGACCGCAGATCGTCCATCAACTGCAGGACCTGCTCGCGCTCTTCACCGAGCCCGACCATAATGCCCGATTTGGTGAACATCGTAGGATCGAGCTCCTTCACTTGCTGCAGGAGCCGCAACGAATGGAAGTAGCGAGCGCCTGGCCGGATTTTCAGATAGAGCCCCGGCACAGTCTCGAGGTTGTGGTTGAACACGTCGGGCTTTGCTTCAACCACGACTTCCAAGGCACCGGGCTTGCGCAGAAAGTCCGGCGTGAGGATCTCGATGGTGGTTGCTGGCGTCCGCGCCCGGATCGCGCGGATCACGTGGGCGAAGTGCTGAGCGCCGCCATCGGCCAAGTCGTCGCGATCGACCGAGGTGATCACCACGTGCTCTAACCCGAGCTTGAAGACCGCTTCGGCAACGTTGAGCGGCTCGCGCTGATCGAGCGGCCCCGGCATACCGGTTTTCACGTTACAGAACGCGCAAGCCCGCGTGCACGTATCGCCCATGATCATCATGGTCGCGTGTTTCTTCGTCCAGCACTCGCCAATGTTGGGGCAGCCGGCTTCCTCGCACACGGTGGCGAGGCCATGCGCACGCACAATGTTCTTCGTTTCTGCGTAGCCAACCGACGTAGGCGCCTTCACGCGGATCCAATCGGGCTTCCGCAAAATCGGTGTGTCCGGCCGCTTGATCTTCTCCGGATGGCGCGCTGGCTCCGCGGTGGTGAGACGATTATCGAGGATCGTGACCATAGGCTCTCCAACGGGGCAACGCTGTTCCCCGCACTCTATACGTGGACAACCACCCCGGTTGGATCAACCGTCCTAGCGTCCGATGATCCGCGCCAGAATGACCACGACGACGGCGCCGACGGTCGAAATCGCGATTTGATTACCGTAGGTCGGGATGATTGTGTTGAAATCGTAAGGCAGCTTCAGCAATCCCTGTTGCACGAGAAAGCCGCCGACGAAAGCACCGATGATGCCGACGACGAGATTGCGAAAGAGCCCGCCGCCACCGAGCAATAGCCCCGCAAGCCATCCCGCGACGAGCCCCGTCAGAGCCATCACGATATAGGGCATGTACGGCATATAAGGTTGCAGATCCGGCATTGTAGTCCTCCCTATCCCAGTCAGCAGACTGGTTTAACGGATGAGATTAGCCAGAATTAGGACGACGATCGCCCCGATCGTACTGACTACGATCTGCGAGGCGAGTGCACTACGGATACCAAGGTTGACGCCCATCGCGTTTAACAGGAGCGGACCGACGAACGAGCCGATCAACCCCGACACGAGAAACTTGATCAACCCTCCGCTCGTGCCAACTACGAGGCTTGCGAGAAACCCCGCAACAATACCGATGAGAATTGTGATGAGCAGTGCTTGTGCGTCCATCTTCATTGCGAAGCTCCCGTTTAGTGATTCGCCGCCTATCAAAGATTGGAGCATGAGCGCAGTGACGTCGAGAGTTTCTGTTAGTTAACGCTCGCCTTGGCGACCGCAAGTGTCGCTTCGCTCGCGGGACGGTAACGGAGAAGGCCCGCCAGCACGACGATCGCAACGACTGTCGCGACGCTCGCCCAGATTGCGAGCTCGCCGCGGATCAATGGTAGCGTTGCCAACGCCAACGCGCCCGGTATGAGTTGCGTCACGAAACCATAGACCGATGATGCTAGCCCCGCGATTTCCGCGTGAGGATCGATCGTCAGGCTGGCCGCATTCGCCATCATGCTCAAGAAGGCACCGTTGAACACGAGCATGAGTAAGCCAAACCCGATCGGGCTGATCCAACTCATGGCCGTCAGCACCGCCATCGATGCCGTCACGGCGACAAGAATGCCAGCGGCGGCCCGGGTCGTGTTCAACACGCCGTATCGGCGGATTGATCGCGTGTTGAAGATTTGGCCGACCACGATGCCCATGCCAAGCAACGCGAACATGGCGGCAAACCCGATCCCTTCGATGCCAAAGGTCGACCGGAAGAAGCGCGGCGCGTGAGCGATGAAGGAGATGATCGTAAAGCCCAGCGCGGCGGCCACGAACAGAAAGAAGCGCGATTGCGGATGCGACAGGACACGCCTGAACGCGATCGCAAGTTCGCGCCGATCGAGAGCATCCGGCCGCAAGGCATTGTTCGTCTCCTCGAGCTTCCAGACCGTCACGGCGGCAAGCGTCATGCCGAACACGGCCATGGCACCGAACACCGATTGCCACCCGCCCAGCGCTACCAAACCGGTACCGGCCAATGGCGACAAAACTGGTCCGAGCGTTATCACCGCCATGGCCATGGCCATCGACTGGGCAAGCTCGGCGCCGGAATGCGTGTCGCGTAGGATCGCGCGCCCAAGCACGATGCCGGCAGCCGACCCGAACCCCTGCAGTGCACGGGCGAAGAGGAGTACACCCAGGCTCTGCGCCATCAACGCGATCAAAGCGGCGAGCGTGTAAATCGCAAGCCCTGTCAGCAGCACGGGCTTACGTCCAAACCGATCCGACGCCGGCCCATAGACGATCTGCCCAAAGGCCGATGCGAAAATGAACAGCGGCATTGCGATCTGCACCTGCTCGAGAGGTGCTGCGAAGGCCCGCTCCATCGAAAACAGAGCTGGCAGCAGGATGTCGGTCGAGAACGCGTTCGACGTCAAAAGGAGGCCGCAGAATATGATCAGGAAGCGACGCGACATCGGCGCCGCTCACATGTGGATCACGCGCCCATAAGCATCTAGCACGCTCTCATGCATCATCTCCGACAACGTCGGATGCGGAAACACCGTGTGCATGAGATCTTCCTCGGTGGTCTCGAGCTGCATGGCGACCACGAAGCCCTGGATGAGCTCGGTCACTTCCGCCCCGATCAAATGGGCGCCGAGCAACTGGCCCGTCTTGGCATCGAAGATCGTCTTGACCATGCCTTCCGGTTCGCCAAGTGCGATCGCCTTGCCATTGCCGCGGAACTGGAAGCGGCCGACCTTGATTTCGCGGCCACCCTCCTTCGCGCGGGCTTCGGTCAGCCCAACGGAGGCGATTTGCGGATGGCAATAGGTGCAGCCGGGGATCTTCGCCTTATCCATGGCATGCGTGTGCATGCCCTTGATCGTCTCTACACAAAGGACCCCTTCGTGCTCGGCCTTGTGCGCCAGCATGGGCGGGCCCGCCACGTCGCCGATGGCGTAGATGCCGGCAATGTTTGTGCGCCCCAGACCGTCCGTCACGATGCAGCCGCGATCGAGCTTCACGCCGAGCTTTTCGAGCCCGATGCCTTCGATGTTGCCGACGACGCCGATGGCCGAGATCATTCGTTCAGCCGTGATGCTCTCGGACCTGCCTTCGCCGAGATCGATCTTTGCGGTGACGCTGTCCGGACCCTTGGAGATCGACGTGACCTTCGCGCTGGTGAGGATCCTCATGCCCTGCTTTTCAAAACGCTTGCGGGCGTGAGTTGCGATCTCGGCGTCCTCGACGGGGAGGATCTGCGGTAGCAGTTCGACAACTGTCACCTCGGCGCCCATCGTCCGGTAGAACGAGGCGAATTCGATACCGATCGCCCCGGAGCCCATGACGATCAACGACTTCGGCTGGGCCGGTGGCACCATCGCCTCGAAGTAGGTCCAGATCAATTTGCCGTCGGGCTCGAGGCCGGGCAGAGCACGTGGCCGCGCACCGGTCGCAATGATGATGTGCTTGGCTTGATATGTACCGGCGCCCAGCACACCCTTCGGTGCGGGGAGGGCGGGTTGCGCGGCCGGTTTCTTGGTCGGGGCGACGGCGATCTCGCCGGGCCGTGTGATCGAAGCCTCGCCCCAGATCACGTCGACCTTGTTCTTCTTGAGCAAA
>JANOOW010000348.1:0-4805 GCA_031421555.1 Hyphomicrobiaceae bacterium
CGAAGCGGCCAAGGCCGAGGTCGATCGGCTGACCGAACTCACGCGGTTGCTACCAGCGGTGGAACGGTATCGAACCGAGCAAGCGGAACGAATCGACGCCGAGAAGAGAGTGAAATCGGCCAAAGAACAGGCGTCCGAAGAACTTGCAGTCTACAAGACGAAGTTGCGCCTTGAGAAGGAGACTCAAGGCGAGCGAGAGGTAGGAGACTTGTTGGGGAGAGCGCGAGCCATAGCGAAAGAGAAGCGCGCCAACCGCAAAGACACGAATAAGAAAAAGTAGGATCACTTTTTCCAGCGGGCATTTGCGGCCTTCTTGGCAATGTCGCCGCGTTGTTTCTTGGTCAGCGCTTGTGCTCGCGCCTTGCCCCCGCGCTTCCCAAGACTAACGGCAGCCTTGTCCTTGCCGTCGTCAGTCTTCTCGTCCTGCTCTTCGCCTGTAGCGATCCGCATCACCTTAACGGCGTTGCCAATCACATCAGCAGGGCGCTTCTCGCCTTTGGGGCCTTTAGGCATCTTTGGCACCCTTCGGTAGTATCGCTTTCAAAACCGCAAAAATACTAGTCGCAAAAAGTGCCGACACGAGAATATGAAGCCCGACGATTGATGGTGACATAGGTCGCAGTCCGATGTCGGAGCGGTATGACGCGACCATGGCAACAATTATGAGCCCAACAATCGCACCCCATCCAAAAGCCTTCAAGTAGCTTCGTGCCGACAGTCCAATCACCACACACAGCATCAGCCTAAGTGGGTCAGAAAGCATTGCCACGACTGTTCCGGTCAACCACGCTAGATATAACATCGCGCTATCCGCTCCTGCTTTGCGCTAAGCATAGCATGGAGTTGGGCACATGCCGACTAGTTGTCAACATCGTCAAATTTCAAACTGAGACACTACCAGAAAATGTTGCCGCTGGCTTCGACGCCGTGGCCAATCACCCGGCATTCGCAATGCGCGCACGTGGGGGCCATTGCGTGGATTGCGCATTCGAAGCTATCGAACGTCATCGTCTTGGACCCTCGCGAGACCTGAAACGACTTGTCGTAGTCGTTGCCGCATACATCACATCGCGCCATCCGGGAATCTCCTCTGCTGCCGCCATGCGAAACGGCGAGGAAAGGCGCAGGTTCCCAACGTATGCTGGCGTATGATCAACAAAACTGCTTGATTTCAATTATCTGGGTTCATATGAGCAATTGAGCGCGGCGCGCTGATACGCGAAGGGCCAGGAGGCCGTTTTGGATCGGACCTTCGATCTGGCCATAATCGGCGGTGGCATCAACGGTTGCGGCATCGCGCGCGACGCGGCCGGGCGCGGGCTCTCGGTCTATCTTTGCGAGATGAACGACCTCGCCAGCGGTACATCATCATGGTCGACAAAGCTCGTGCACGGCGGGCTACGCTATCTCGAGTACTACGAGTTTCGTTTGGTCCGCGAGGCGTTGAAAGAACGCGAAGTGCTGTGGTCGATCGCGCCGCATATCATCCGGCCGCTTCGTTTCGTGCTGCCTCATCGCAAGGGTCTGCGGCCCAGGTGGCTGCTGCATCTCGGCCTTTTGCTTTACGATAACATCGGTGGGCGTAAGCGGCTGCCCGGCCATACCCGCGTCGACCTGACAACGGCGCCGCCTGGGCGCACGCTGAAACACGGGCAGTTTACAACCGGCTTCGAGTACTCCGATTGCATCGTCGATGATGCCCGGCTGGTGACGTTGAACGCCATGGCAGCCCGCGACCTGGGCGCCACGATCGAGACCCGCACGAAAGCGGTCTCGGCAACGCGGCGCGATGGCATCTGGCATCTCGAAGTCGCGGGCACCCCTGGCGGGGGCGGCCGGAAAACCATTCGCGCCCGGGCGCTCGTCAATGCGGCAGGCCCCTGGGTCGAGGCGGTGCTCGGCCGCGCCAACGGCCGCAACACGAAACCCAAGGAGCGCCTTGTGCAGGGCTCGCACATCGTGGTGCGCAAACTGTTCAGCCACGACCGTGCTTTCATTCTGCAGCATCCGGACGGCCGCATCGTCTTCGCCATCCCCTATCAGGATGACTTCACGCTGATCGGCACCACCGACCGCGATTACACCGGCGATCCGGCGAGCGTGCGAGCATCAGCGGAGGAGATCGCCTATCTGTGCGAATCGATCAACCGCGACTTCGAGGTGCAGATCGCTCCGGCGGACGTGGTGTGGAGCTTTTCCGGTGTTCGCCCGCTGTATGACGACGGCGCCAGCGAGGCCAAGGCTGCCACGCGCGACTACGTGCTCGAATTGGAGGGTGAAGGCGATCGCGCACCCTTGTTGTCGGTTTTCGGCGGCAAGATCACGACCTATCGCCGCCTCGCCGAGGATGCGCTGGACCGGATCGCGACGCGGCTTCCCGCTGCGCAATCGGCATTGGCCGATAGGACGAAGGGATGGACCGCCAGCACGTCTTTGCCCGGCGGGGATTTCCCAATGGGTGGGCAGGATGCGGTGCAGGCGGATCTCGCTGCTGCCTATTCGTTTCTGACGCCTGCGCATGCCCGCCGTCTGGTGAATACGTATGGTACGTTGGCTGCCGAGATACTCGGTCCGGCGCGATCGATGAACGATCTGGGACGGGATTTTGGCGCGACACTTACCGAAGCCGAAGTCCGCTATTTGATGACACGGGAGTTCGCCATCACGGCGAGCGATATCGTCTGGCGCCGTTCGAAACTTGGCCTGCGGCTTTCAGCGGCTGAAATTCGCGAGCTCGACACGTGGATGCAAGGCGCACACGCGCTCGTCACATCACCCGGCCCCGTCCGATAGCGGCTCGTGGAACTGCGGTCATACCAAACAGTTCACCGCTGAGTCCCTTCCCCCTCGGCGGAGTCCTTGATGTCTGACGTTAAAGAGCAGATGGGTATGGCCAGCGGCGAGACGGTCGGCCATGTCTCATCCAGCGAAGCTTCTACCGAAGTCGTGATCAAGCCCTATGAGGGACCGGCCGGCGGTTGGGGATCTATCAACTCGGTTACCGGCATCTTGCGCGATGAAGGTTTGCTCGCCAGCGGACCCGCGATTTTGCTGCGGCAAAACAAGCCCAATGGCTTCATGTGTGTTTCGTGCTCCTGGGCGAAGCCGGCAAACCATCACGTCGCGGAATTCTGTGAGAACGGCGCCAAGGCAACCGCCTGGGAAATAACGGATGCGCGCTGCGATCCTGCATTCTTTGCGACCCGTACATGCAAGGAGCTCGAGAGCTGGAGCGATCACGATCTCGAAAAAACGGGCCGGCTTACACATCCACTGCGGTGGAACAGGGAGACGGACAAGTACGAACCCGTGCAGTGGGAGACGGCCTTCGGGGAGATCGGCGCGGCACTCAAGAAAATCGATCCGAAGACGGCGATCTTCTATGCGTCGGGCCGCGCTGCGCTCGAGACGTCGTACATGTATCAGCTGTTTGCGCGCTTGTATGGGCACAATAATTTGCCCGACAGTTCCAACATGTGCCACGAAAGTACCTCGGTCGGGCTTCCCGAAAGTATCGGTAGCCCAGTGGGCACGGTACTTCACGAAGATTTTGCCAAGACGGATGCGATCTTTTACTTCGGGCATAATTTAGGCGTGAACAGCCCGCGTATGCTGCACGACTTTCAAAACGTACGTGAGCGCGGCGTGCCGATCGTGACGATCAATCCGTTGCGTGAACGCGGGATGGAGAGGTTCACCAATCCGCAGCGGCCGCTCGATATGATCTCGATGGCCGAAACGAAGATCAGCACGCTGTATTTGATGGTCAAGGCCGGTGCGGACATCGCCGTCATAGCGGGCATTTGCAAGTTCATGGTCGAACTCGACGATCTTGCCCAGGCCGAGGGCCGGCCCCGGGTGCTCGATGCGGAGTTCATCGCCGGACACACGCTGGGCTTCGATAAATTTGCGGCTTGGGTTCGGTGCCAAGAATGGGCGGCCATCGAAGAGCAGAGCGGTCTTCCGCGCTCCGAGATCGAGCTTGCCGGTAAAGTCTACGCCGGAGCGAAAGCGGTGCTCGGCCTTTACGGCATGGGTATCACCCAGCACACGAAGGGTACGCAGACGATCCAAATGATCGTCAACATGCTGCTGCTGCGTGGCAATATCGGCAAGCCCGGTGCCGGCATTCTACCCGTGCGCGGACATTCCAACGTGCAGGGCCAGCGCACCGTGGGCATAACCGAAAAGCCAGAACTGGCGCCGCTCGATAAGCTGGAGGAGCAGTATAAATTTACCGCGCCACGCGAGACAGGCATGTCGACGGTCCATGCTTGTCAGGCGATCTTGAAAGGCGGGATCAACGCCTTCATCGGTCTGGGTGGCAACTTCGTTCGAGCGATCCCCGAGACCGCGGCGATGGAGGAGGCGTGGCGCCGGATACCGCTCACCGTGCAGATCGCGACCAAACTGAACCGCAACCACGTCATACACGGTGAGATATCCTACGTACTGCCATGCCTCGGACGGATCGAAATCGATCGTCAAGCGTCGGGGCGGCAAGCCGTGTCGATGGAGGATTCGACGGCGTGTTTTCACGGCTCGCGGGGGTTCGCGGAGCCGGCCAGTCCCTACCTCTTGTCCGAGCCCAAAATCGTTGCCGAGTTGGCGAAGGCGACGCTCACAACTAACCGCTACGTGAAGTGGGACGACTGGGTCGCCGACTATTCGACCATTCGCCGCTCGATGGAAGAAACGTGGCCAGTCATGTTCAAGGACTACAACGAGCGCTTGTTCCAGCCAGGTGGCTTCGTTCGTCCGTTGGCCGCGCGCAACCGCGTGTGGGAAACCAAGACAGGCAAGGC
>JANOOW010000349.1:0-5111 GCA_031421555.1 Hyphomicrobiaceae bacterium
GCAAGGGCGATCAGTTCAAGCCGGAGTTCGTAAAGCTCAATCCGAATGCGAAAGTCCCTCTGATCGACGACGACGGTGTTATCGTCTTCGACAGCAATGCCATCCTGCTTTACCTCGCCGAAAAGACCGGCAAGTTCTTACCCCCGCCGGGCAACGCCAACCGCGGGCAGTTGCTCTCCTGGCTGATGTTCGTGGCAACAGGCGTCGGACCGTTTTCGGGCCAAGCCGTGCACTTCAAACATTTCGCTCCCGAGAAAATCGCATACGCGAACAAGCGCTATCAATACGAAGCTGAACGCCACTTCGGCATTCTCGATGCTCATTTGGCGGCGCACCGTTACATGGTCGGCGATACATACACGATCGTCGACATGGATGTGTGGGGTTGGGCGCGCATGCTCCCATTTATTATGGGCGAGGAAGCCTGGGCGAAGTTCCCGAACTTGAAGCGTCTGCACGACGAGATCTCAGCACGCCCTGCCGCCGCCAAGGCCGTTGCATTGAAGGATAAGTTTCCGTTCAAGGCGGAGATGGACGACGAAGCCCGCCGCGTAATGTTCAAGCATGTCTGAGCGGCTTTTTGAGTAACCGGCCTGGCAGTTATTGCTCGCTCCACAGTCGCGGCCGACAAATCGTAACGCAACGCCCGGAATAATGAAGCCGCGCTCTATCAAGGGCGCGGCTTTGTATTTGCCACTTTACAGCCGGCTGGTCGCTGCCCGCACGGTTTCAAGTTTATGATCCAAGTGGGTGCGCAAGATCTTCGAAAGCTTTCTGGCATCGCGCTGCTGCAGCGCCTTCAAGATCTGTGTGTGCTCCTCGATGGCTTCGGCCCAACGCTGTGGGTTCATGTTGGCCGTAAAGCGCGCCCGGCGAACCTTCAGTGCGACTTGTCCGTAGATCTGCGACAGCACTGGATTACGCGCGGCGTTCAAGATGGTCTCATGGATCATCTTGTTGATCTCGAAGTAGGCGCGCAGATTGCCCGCACGATGCATATCGACGAGTTGCTCCTGCAGGCGTGCGATTTCGGCGATCTCCCAATCGGTCGCGTGCTTTGCGGCACATTCCCCCGCCAGTGCCTCTAACGTTCCCATCACCGGGAACGCCGCCGAGAGCTCATCCATGTCGAGGGCTGAGACGATAGCACCGCGATGCGCGATCAGCGTTACGAGACCCTCCGACGCCAGCACTTTCAGCGCCTCACGCAGCGGCGTGCGCGAAACACCGAAGCGCGCGCAGAGATCCTTCTCGTCGATCTTTGCTTCAGGGAGCAACTCGCCCTCGATGATCATTGCCCGCAGACGGCCGAGCAATTGATCATGCAGGGACAGCCGCACGATCGGTTCAGGCGTGGCGAGTGTGCCGGGGTCTTTGTGCTGCATCAGACCGCTCCCTTGATCAGCGCATCGCGCATGATGCGCGCAACGTGACGTGCTTGGCGGCCTGATCCATCGGCAATCTGGTGGCGGCACGAGAAGCCGTCGGCTGCGATAATGGTATCGGCTGCGGCCTTGCGCACCGCGGGCAGCAGCGAGAGTTCACCCATCGCCATCGAGGTCTCGTAGGTGTCTGCCGCGTAGCCGAACGCGCCGGCCATGCCGCAGCAGCTGCTCTCCACCAATTCGACGTCAAGTCCCTCGATGAGCCCCAACGCCTTGGTAACCGCCGGCATTACGTTGAATGATTTCTGGTGGCAGTGCCCGTGCAGCAGAACCTTCGCCTGATACTTGGCGATCTTTCCTTTGATCCGGCCGGCATCGGCTTCGGCTGCGATGAAGTCTTCGAATAGATAGGCCAGAGGCGCGATCGCGGTCGTGGCTTCGCCCGGCAGCAGCGATAGGAACTCATCCTTCAACGTGAAGAGGCACGATGGTTCCAGACCGATGATCGGCACGCCACGCTCGACAAAGGGACGCACAGCTTCGACGAAGCGCTGAGCTTCGACGCGTGCTTCATCGACAAGCCCCGCCGACAGAAACGTGCGGCCGCAGCACACGCGACGGCCGGATGCCGAGTGCACTTGAGATGCGCGATAGCCGAGCGCCGACAGCACATCGACAGCCGCATGCAAATTCTCAGGCTCGAAGTTGGAGTTGAAGGTATCGGCGAAGATCGCGACTTCCCGGTTTTTACCCTCACCCTGCCCCTCTCCCCGCAAAGAGGCGGGGAGAGGGGCAAGCTTGAACCCACCCGTTTGCCATTGCGGCAGTTTCCGTTTTGCCGACAGCCCGGTCAACCGCTCGCTCAATTTTGCCAATCCTGGCACGCCATCGCGCAAATTCATCAGCCACGAGAGCCGCCGCGCATATGGGGCGTAGCGCGGCAGATAGGCGACCAGCTTGTCTTTCCATGGCAGCGCGCGACGTTTGTTGGCCGCCGCCAGCACCTCGATCTTCATCTTCGCCATGTCGACGCCGGTCGGGCATTCGCGGCGGCAGGCCTTGCATGACACGCACAACTTCATTGTCGCCAACATCTCGTCCGACGCTAGAGCGTCGGCCCCGAGTTGCCCCGACAGCGCCAGCCGCAGCGTGTTGGCGCGGCCGCGCGTGACATCGGCTTCGTTGCCGGTGACGCGAAAGCTGGGACACATCACATTCGAGACGTGCTTGCGGCATTCGCCGTTGTTGTTGCACATCTCGACCGCGCCTTGGAAACCGCTCGCGCCTCCCGGGTACGCTGACCAATCGAGCGCCGGTGTGATCGCCGATACGCCATAGTCCGGCGAGAACCGGAACAGCGAACGATCGTTCATACGCGGTGCACGCACGATTTTGCCGGGGTTCATTAATCCGGCCGGGTCGAACCGGTCTTTCACCGCCTCGAATATCTCGACGGTCTTGCGGCCATACATGATCTCGTGAAACTCGGAGCGCACGAGGCCGTCGCCGTGCTCGCCCGAGTGCGAGCCTTTGTAGGCCTTGACCATGGCGAACGCCTCCTCGGCGATCGCGCGCATCGTCACGGCGTCCTTCTCCAGCTTGAGATTGAGCACTGGGCGCACGTGCAGGCAGCCGACGCTGGCGTGCGCATACCAGGTTCCGCGCGTGCCATGCTTCTCGAACACGGCGGTGAGCCGCTCGGTGTAGTCGGCCAGATGTTCGAGCGGCACCGCGCAGTCCTCGATGAAGGACACCGGCTTACCCTCGCTCTTCATCGACATCATGATGTTGAGCCCCGATGTGCGCACGCCCCAAATCGCCGATTGGCCGGCAGCATCGGCCACCTTCACCACCGACTGAGGCAGGCCCAAGTCGCCCATCAGTTCGTCGAGCTGATCGAGACGCCGCAAGTTTTCGGCCTGATCGTCCTCGGCGAATTCTACGAGCAAGAGCGCATCCGGTTGCCCGCGCACATAGGTGTCCATCACGGGGCGGAACATCGCGATGTCGCTCGCGAGTTCGATCAGCGTGCGATCGACCACCTCGACGGCGACCGGGCCAAGCTTGACGATGTGCTGCGCCGCCTCCATCGCCGAGCGGAACTTCGGAAAGTGACAGACGCCGAGCGCGCGGTTTTTTGGCTGGCTCGAAAGCTTGATCTTGATGCGCCGTGAAATCGCGAGTGTTCCCTCGGAGCCGCACAGCAGCGTTGCGAGGTTGACGGGCTTTTCGGACGGCAGCAGCGCGTCGATCAGGTAGCCGCCGACGCGACGGGAAACATCCGGGAAGGCGCCGCGAATGTGCCCGGCTTCGCGCTGTCCCAGGGCCATCACATCGCGAGCAAGATCGCGCGCGGTATCCGGCATGTTGCGAAACATTTGCTCCGCCGGCAACGCTTCGAACCGCGCCTGCGCGCCATCGGCCAACAGCGCGTCGATCGCCTCGACGTTGTCGCGCATGATGCCGTAACGGATCGACCGGGTGCCGCAAGAATTGTTGCCGGTCATGCCACCGATCGTCGCGCGGCTCGACGTCGAGACATCGACGGGAAAGAATAGGCCCGAGCGCTTGATCTGCCGGTTGAGTTCGTCGAGTACAATGCCGGGCTCGACCCATGCTGTACCTGCCGCGAAATCCGTCTCGACGATCCGGTTCAAGTGCTTGGTGAAATCAATGACGAGTGCGCGGCCAACGGTTTGCCCCGATTGCGAGGTGCCGCCACCGCGCGGCAACAGTGGCACGCCTGCTTCGCGTGCGATTTGCGCGGCGGCAATCACATCGCCGCCGGTCTTCGGCACGATCACGCCGATCGGTTCGATCTGGTAGATCGAGGCATCGGTCGCGTATCGTCCGCGCGAGAACTTGTCGAACAGCACATCGCCTTCGATCTCCGACGCAAGCCGCTTGGCAAGGCCGTGATCGATGCCAGCGTCCGACGGCTTCACGTGAATATTCATACAAAAAATCCTTGTCGTAACTTGCCCACCCGCGCCCGTTACTGATTACTTGCGGGATAAGTTCTTGCTCGTTTTAATTTTGCATGCAAAATTACGTAAGCGCAATGCGCGTGTCGTTCGAGGCCGCACCGAGGCCGGATTAAGCTGGGAGACGTGACGATGTCCGCAACAAACCAGGCACCACGCCGCGCCGGCCGGCACTTTCTACAGATCCCGGGTCCTTCCCCGGTTCCAGATCGTATCCTGCGCGCCATGGCTATGCCGGTGCTTGATCATCGCGGCCCCGACTTCCAGAAGCTGGGCCACCGCGTTCTGTCCGGCATCAAGACGATCTTCAAGACGAAGAACCCGGTGATCATCTATCCCGCGTCCGGCACCGGCGCGTGGGAAGCCGCGCTCGCCAACGTGCTGTCACCGGGCGATCATGTGCTGATGTTCGAGACCGGCCATTTCGCCAGCCTGTGGAAGGCGATGGCAACCAAGCTCGGCGTCAACGCAGAGTTCATTCCCTCGGACTGGCGCGCGGGAGTCGATGCGAACCAGATCGAAGCCCGGTTGAAGGCTTATACTCCGCACACAACCAACGCGGTCTGCGTCGACCACAACTAAACACCGCCCGGCGCGCCGTCGCGCATCGACGAAGTGCGCAAGGCGATCGATGCGGCAGGTCACCCGGCGTTGCTGATGGTGGATAGCATCTCGGGGTTGGCATCAGCCGATTATCGCCACGACGAATGGGGCGTCGACGTCACCGTGTCGGGCTCGCAGA
>JANOOW010000350.1:0-2367 GCA_031421555.1 Hyphomicrobiaceae bacterium
GGTGCGTCAGCCGGTCGAGCAGCGCGCCGGTCAGGCGCTCACATGAAGAACGACCACGGCAAGACACCATCAGACAACCCAGGATCGGATGAACACGATGCGACACCGTCGTCTCAATCAATCTCACGCGATCGCAGCCCCGACCGCTCAGACCGATGATCTGTTCGCCTATACCCAGCGGACGCCAAGCCCGCCTGCGCCCCACCTGCACTCGACGACGAGTTGTGGAACGTCCGGGTGATCAGCGCGAAGACGGGGCTCGCCCGCTCGACGATCTACGCCTACGTCAAGCAGGGCTTGTTCCCCCGGCAACGTCAGTTGGGTCCAGGCCGCGTCGGCTGGCGCGCATCGGAGGTGCGCGGCTGGATCGCCAGCCGCTGATCTAAAGAAGCTCGGCTTTGGCAGCGGCAGGGTCAATGCTCTACCGCCCACGAGCCGCACCGCAACATTGCGAATTCACCGCGTGCTTCGGCGACGTTTCTGACTCGCCACCAACTTCGCTGCAACATCGTCGAGCGCTTCCTGCGACAACGCGCTCAAGCGGGCACGGCCTTTTTCCAGTTTGTCGCGCCAGCGATCGCCGGTGTCCCATGCCGTTTGCCATGCTTCAGCGAGTTCCAGCGGGCGCCTTTTGGCGAGAATCTGGATCAAGGTATCGGCTTGCGCCGTGTCCTTGCCGGACTTCGCCGTATCGCGCCGCTCGACGGCGACGATCACCTTGTGCACGGCAAATCGCTCGGCGCGTGGCACCACGACGGGGACACCGCCACCGTGCAACAGCACCGAACGCTCGGGCTGGTGGATCAGGAAATCGAGATGGCGCAAGGGTTCTGCACCGGCACCGCTCATCGCCTTCATTTTGACGGGCTTACCCTGGTGGTCGTCGCTGCCCCGGTTGGGGGTGAGGAAATCGACGCGATAAGCCGTCTTGTTGCGATACTGCGTCGAGATGAATGGGTCGCCGGTGTGTGGAAGCGCCTTGAATGTATCGTCGACACTCTTAAGGACTTCGAGCGGCGTCTTCATGGCGTCGCCGACGTTTTCGGAGACGCCCCAGAACTGGGCAAAGTCAGCGTCCTGCGTCATCAATTGGCGCGCACCAAGACGTACACCGAGGATGCCGGCATAGGCTTGATAAGCAAGCGTGCCAACGAGCACGCCGCGAAGCCGAAAAAAACCGGCGCGGCCCATCGCTTCGACAACTGCACCGGACAGCCGATCCGGCACAGGGAGGCCTGCAGCGGTCAATGACCGGATCAGCTCCCGACGTCCTTTGAAGTCGACCTTGATCTGCTCGAAGCGGGCGACGCGATCGGTGATGACTTTGTCCGTGACCGGGCCGACGTACCGGCTCTTGACGGCCGCACCTTCCCGCCATTGAAACTGCCAATAGAACCGATCCTTCGATTTTTTCCGCCGGAAGCTGCCGCGCTCCGGGAACTGCTCGTCGAACTCTGCATCCAGCGCGCGCTGGAACAGTTCGGCAAAGGTTGTTTGTGTCGCAAGATCGAAAAGTTGCACAGCCGTTGTCCTACTTTATGAGAATGTAGGACAACGGGCCGGAAATGTCTAGTTGTCCTACAGTAGCGCGGTGTAGGGCATTGCGGGATCAACGCAACACACATCGGACGGCGCGTGGCTGCAGGCGTTGTTCACCCCGTACGTCACGGTGCAACGGCAACGGCGGGCGGCAGCCCAACGTTGCCCTAGCAGCGGCCCGCGCGTAGCATCTCGTCCTCGCCGTCGAGCCGACTTTGACAGCACTCGCTATTGTTGGCCGGCTCAGCGAGCGAGCACCGACTGCGTTCGGGCCAAAGCAAACTTCGATCGTGCAGAAGCTGCTCAAGACGCTGCGAACCAAGACCGCGCTTCAGCAGATTGCTGCCAGCTTTAAAGAAGATCGGCCCCTGACATCAGCAGAAATGCGACCGGCGAACACACTCTCCCCGAGTAACATTCCTCCATGAGGCAATAGGGGGTCAAAATTCCGCGCCGATTGACACACTGACATCATTCTGCGCTTGCGAACTCCGCTCGCCCGAGCCGTTCACCGAAGCCGGGTTCATCGCGTTCAATGAACTCTACGTCGGCACTTTGGCCAAGTGGGGTATTTACGACGAAGCGAGCAAGACCAATCCCATTGCCCGTTCGAACGTATGCCCTGAGCTTCACAAGCCGTCAGAGCCCTCGTTCCATGCCTTCTGCTATACCACCCCGGCACCAGCCGCCGCGCCAACCTTCGTGGTGGCCGGTAGCGGGGAAGCGCCAGAAGGCAAGGGGAGTTATGGGCGCTTTGTAGTTCGGCCCGGCGACACCAGTCCTGACGGCATGCGCGAGAAGGCGCGGTCCGTCTTGGGCGAGATGGAA
>JANOOW010000351.1:0-1745 GCA_031421555.1 Hyphomicrobiaceae bacterium
CCAAGGTGCGAACTTGTTTGGCGAACGCGCGCGTCGTCATCGCCAGTGGACTGGTGATATCGCCGGCCTTCACGCAGTCGAGTTCGAGTTGCAGCAGATCCTCCCCCGCCGCCAACACCGCATCAAGGTTGTCGGCGACGAGATAGACAGCCGCCGGTACCGGAGGTCTCGCTCTGTCGCTCATGATGATGCTCTCACAGCTGCTCGCGACCGGACAACGCGGGCGGAAAACCCATCCGCCCAGCCTTCAAGACGAGCCGCGATAGCGAGCGAGTCGAGACCATCAGCTGCACCCACTCGTCCCACCGCAGGTGTCGCATTTTAGGCAGGTCCCGTTACGGACGAGCGTGAAGTTACCGCACTCCCGGCAATCCTCGCCCTCGTAGCCACGGATGCGCGCCTGCGCACGAAGGTCCTCGGCGGGGGTGATCTTCAGCGCGAGATTGCCCTGCGTCGTGACTTGCGAGGTTGCGCCGAAAAGCTCGGTCGACGTGCTGCGGGCATACATGATGGTTTGGCCGGCAGATGATGTGCTCGCCGCATAACTCGGCCCCACATCGCCTTGCACCGATGCCGATCCGCCAGCCACGTTGCGCGATACCGGCCCGCGTTGTGCGGCGACGGAGCCGCGCACCAAACCGCGCGACACCAGCTTGGTCGCCGGTGCAGCATGAGCTGCCTCGTCCTGCAGTTCCTCGTCCGAGGAGCCGAGCGCCGTTCCGCTGGTGACGATCTCGCTCGGGTCGACGTGGGCGAGGTCGTTACGCTCGAGGTAGGACACCGCCAACTCGCGGAAGATGTAGTCGAGGATCGAGGTCGCGTTCTTGATCACCTCGTTGCCCTGCACGAGGCCGGCCGGCTCGAAGCGCGTGAACGTGAAAGCTTCGACGTACTCTTCGAGCGGCACGCCGTACTGCAAGCCCAGCGAGATCGCGATCGCGAAGTTGTTCATCAGCGAGCGGAAGGCAGCGCCCTCCTTGTGCATGTCAATGAAGATTTCGCCGAGTTGACCATCCTCGTATTCGCCGGTGCGCAGGTAGACCTTGTGGCCGCCGACGACGGCTTTCTGCGTGTAGCCCTTGCGGCGGCCCGGCAGCTTCGCCCGCTCACGCGCACGCTCGACGATGCGTTCGATGATGCGCTCGGCGGTGACCGTCGCACGGGTAGCCATCGGCTTGTCGGCAAGCATTTGCTCGGCGACTTCCTCGGCCGCATCCGCATCTTCGCCGAGCAACTGCGAGTTGAGCGGCTGCGACAGCTTCGAGCCATCGCGATAGAGCGCGTTGGCCTTCAGCGCGAGTTTCCACGACAGCATGTAGGACTGTTTACAATTCTCGACCGTCGCGTCGTTCGGCATGTTGATCGTCTTCGAGATCGCACCAGAAATGAAGGGTTGCGATGCCGCCATCATGTGGATGTGGCTCTCGACCGAGAGATATCGCTTGCCCTTGCGGCCGCACGGATTGGCGCAATCGAACACCAGCAGATGGGCCGGCTTCAAGTGCGGCGCGCCTTCGAGCGTCATCGATCCGCAGACGTGCTCGTTGGCGGCTTCAACATCCTTTTTCGAGAAGCCGAGATGGGCGAACAAGTCGAACGAAGGATCGGAAAGTTTCTCGGCCGGCACCTTGAGCGTGTCGATCAGGAACGCGTCACCAAGTGTCCAACGGTTGAACACGAACTTGATGTCGAAGGTCGCGCCTAAGCCGCTTTCGATCTTGGCAAGGTTTTCATCCGTGAAGCCG
>JANOOW010000352.1:0-2820 GCA_031421555.1 Hyphomicrobiaceae bacterium
CCATCCCCGCCGGCGTGCGCGGAAATGCGGCCTGCGGCGGCTGGGACACCTGTAAGGCCGCAACGCCAGTGGAGGACCCGGCGCTTCGCCGGGTTGTCGCAAAGACGGCGCTTGCCGCACCGTCGCACATCAACGGACGGGGTGACCCAAGCCCGGTATGGCCAAGCAATCATGGCGCCGGTTGGAACAGGAGACGGCTGCCCCGAGCGATCATGCACGCTCCTGGTTCGACATGAACATCATGACCCAAGTGCTTGCAGAGCCGGCTGCCGCTCAAACTGGGTGTCGCACAGCGTAGGATTGGGCCGCACACACCGGTACCGCCGCGTTGCTTTGCCTGTCGCGTCCGTCGCGCGGGACGCGATCGTCGCACGCACGGGTTGGGACGTCCTGGCAGCTCGGGGTGTAGGATGGCCGCGCGACAGAGCGCGTTTCGTCCGAGCGCTATTTGGCGTACGGATCGTCCTATTGCATCTTCGATAATCCACAACTGGCGTCATCAATGCTGATGTCCGAACACGTCTTTTGACGTTGACGCACGGGCTTCTTGTAGTGCGGCCGCGCGAGCAGCTGCCCTACTGGCGTCAAAGGCTTTTTTGCGTCGTGTTATCGGCCGGGCATCCACAACAACGTGGCAATGCCAATGACGCGATCACTCTGGATCGGGCCGAAGTAGCGGCTATCGAAACTTCCGGTGATGGGAGAAAGCACAAGCACCTCCCCAGCCGCAAGTCGAGCGCAGCCAGACCAGCTTGGCATTGGACGCGCAAAGCGGTCCGACCATGGCGCGCTCGCGACCACGCGTCCGCGCAGCGTGATGTGCTGGCCGAAACGGCAAACCCGATCGCCGGCATGCGCGGCTACGGGCTTTAGAAGGACCGCGGCAGCCGGCAGATAGCGGCGCCGATCCGCCAGCCCGGCGACGTCCGATGTCAACCGGATGGCGGCAATCTCACCATTGTGCGGGACGTGCCGGCCGATCCAGTAAGCGCCGAGTGGCACGCTCCGCGAAGCGTTCCAGACCACGTAAGGTGACTTCGGCACTGACGCAGATATGAGCAGACCGCATGCGCCGATCGTAAGTGCGATTGTTCGGCGCACTAAGTGCTCGAACCGGAAGAGGACTGGCGGCGCGACGCATCGGTCCACTGTCTGAGCTCAGCCAGCACATAGAAGATGCGGCCGCCGTGCTTGCGGAATTTCGGCCCGGTGCCCTGCCAGCGCATGTTTTCCAGCGTGTGCGGTTTGAGACGAAGAAGCTCGGCTGCTTCCGGCGTGGTCAGGAAAGAGGGGCCTATATATTTCGGCATGACGTACCTCCGGTACAGATAAACTGCACTGGATGGTCGAGCAGGATGGGAAGCGTGAGGAGTGTGAAACTGCCAACCTCCCGTTTCACACCCCGCCGGTCAGCAGGGTGCGATACGCGCCGTTGCGCAAATGAAGACCGCGGGCTAGTGCATAGCGGATGCGGTCTTTGATCGACCGGCTCGGGCCATCCCAGGCTGCCTTTGTGCGCTGGCGCCCGTAGATGATGAGAGCCATATCGCGGTAGGTTGCTCCAGCCTGCTTCGCATCAAGACAGATGAGGGCGTCGCGTAACAGCAGTCGATGCCGACTGTATCTGACCCACCGGGGATCAGGCGTGGTGAGATCAGCCAGGCGCAACATCATCAGCCCATTGCTCCGGGCGTTCTGAAGGCCACTGATGTAGATGGTCAGGTGCACCGGTCCGCGCGTGACAGTGTAGCCACGGAGGTTGAGCGTTATAAAGCGATCGGAGGTCCGTATTTGCACGAACTCGTCACCATTTGTCCGCGTGATGACGTGCTGCACACATCGCATGTGAGACAGCGACAGATCGGATTGGATGTTCGATCTTGCCTTGCGAGATAACATTCAGCGCCGTTGCGCCGCTCCCATCGATCCAGCGAACGGGCGCGCTAGGCCCTGGCAGTGCTGGGTCGACGAAAGGAGCATAGTCCCCACTTACGTGCTTCGGATGACTGGTTTTCCCGCCAGACCAGCGTTCCGGCTGCTAAGCGCCGGGGCGCTTGCGGCTGAGGGTACTTTACCCTGTACTCCGTTTGATAGGTCTGGTCGCGACGAAGAAATTCCCAGCCGAACTCCGGTCCATTGAGCGTCAGCGCATAGTTATACTGTTCGGCAGGCCGCAGCTGGTTCATGATAGTGTTGCTTACCGTGCCCATGTCCCTCAGCTCCCTTTAGGGTGCCAAGTTGCCGACAGTGGGGTTGATGGTCCCCGCTGCCCGCAACTCAAGACCCAATTTCCTTTCAGTCGTCCTGGACACAACGTCGTGGCTGCCGCTTAAGATGAGCTCGTAGCAGGATGCCAAAAGCGTTTGATGTTCCATCGCAATTATGTATTTCATTTTGTGCATCTTACGGTGTTATTTCCACAGGCGAGCTATGCACCGCGTGCTGATCGTTTTAGCTCTTTCGCCCACCGGATACGAGCAATCGGTAGCCTACGCGCGCCATCCACTGGGCGCGTGCTCGATAGGCTTCGAAGACGCGCTTGGCTGCCGCCTCGTTCGGAGATGGATCGACGTCGATCACATCGCGGGCGATGACCGTCCAGTCAACGCCATCTGCGACGGCGTCAAGCACCCGAAGGTACACCACTAAATGGGTGCGATCGAAAGCCGTGAGCTGGTCACTGTCGAGTGGTGTGGCGATGGCTTCGGCCGCCGCAGGACCCGCTGGTTTGTCGATCATGGGAGGTTCCTCTCCGAGCAAGAACCGTAGCAACATTGCTCAAGCCGCTTTACACACTATAGTTGATAAACTGAAACGCCG
>JANOOW010000353.1:0-7226 GCA_031421555.1 Hyphomicrobiaceae bacterium
TGCGCACGCCAACTACAACTTGGGCACCTACCGGCTGGATGGGGTGAACATTTGGATCCTGTTCAAGCTGTTTATCGTGATGCCACTCAGTGGTATCTTCGCCTGGTGGCAGACGCTGATAATGCACAAATACCGGTTGCCGGCCAAGGCAGATAGCCCCGCCGAATGAGCCGATCGCACACGAGCATTTCCGCATTTTCTTCGCAAAACGAGTTGTCGCCAGGAGTGCGGACATGATCGACGCCAATCAAAAGGTACCGGCGCCTGGCTCCGATCAGGAGATAGATTCGAAACAGCTTCTGAAGATGCTCGTGGAGCTAGGGCCCCTCGTTGTCTTTTTCATCGCCAACGCTGCCACCAAGAGTATTTTCTGGGGTACCGGCGCTTTCATGCTCGCGACCGCAATTGCCCTCTTCGCTTCGCGCGCTTTGTTCGGACGTCTGCCGATAATGCCGATGATTTCCGGCGTTTTTGTTCTGTTCTTCGGCGGCTTGACCCTGTGGCTGCAAGACGCGCTATTCATCAAAGTGAAGCCGACAATCGTCAACACGCTCTTTGCGCTCATCCTACTCGGCGGCTTGGCGTTCGGACAGTCGTTGCTGCGGCACGTGCTGGGCGACGTCTTTAAACTGACGGCTGCTGGATGGCGGATTCTCACGCTACGCTGGGCTATGTTTTTTCTGGTTCTAGCTTTGCTAAACGAGGTCGTTTGGCGAAATTTTTCGGAAGAGTTCTGGATTGCATTCAAGATGGTGGGCGTGATGCCCTTGACAATCATATTTGGTGTTGCACAGCTCCGTCTTCTTCGCCGGCACGCATCCTCTGAGACAACGCTCTGACCACATCCATTCCTGCAATTGGTGCAATCCGGCACATCCATTTCCGATATTAAAATGGTTTTGCTTTTAAACAGTCGAAATTTTCCGTCGCTGTACTGGACGACGTTAAAAAAATCAGATCTTCTAGAGCAAGCAACTGGTCCTTCGCCGAATTGGCAATAGTTCAATCTCAGGTTCAAGCCTGTTTGTGCTGTTCGCGTTCATCTCATCCTGCTTTGGAGAACGACAAAAAAGCCATGTCAAAAGACAAATCTGCTGAACGCTTGGAGCGATCACCGATCCATCTTCTCCATCGTGCCGGGCAATGCGCTGGTGACATTTTCCAGTCGGAAATGTCGACCGGAGACCTAACCCCCCGTCAATTCGCCGTCTTGGTGACGGTCGCTCATCACGAAGGTCTGAGCCAGACGAACCTCGTCGACCGGACGGGGATCGATCGCTCGACGCTTGCCGATATCATTCGCCGGATGTTGAAGAAGGGTCTTATTCAGCGGCGCCGCACGAAAGAGGATGCGAGGGCCTATGCAGTTCGTTTGTCCGATGAGGGCTGGAAAGTCCTGAAGTCAGCCGAGCCACTGGCAAAACGCATCGACGATAAGATCATGGCGGCTCTGCCAGGCGCGAGCAGGGAACGCTTCCTGCAAGACCTCAATGTCATCGTGGCCGCGCTAAGCACGCCGACGCCGGCCGTTTCGACGGGCAAGACGAAAAACTAAGAGAAAGCGTTGTCCGTCGAGCTCATTTCGATCGCGACTTTATGCCGTCCGCAATGGATCCGACGACGAATTCGACCTGTCTCTCCGTCTCGCCGTAGTCGAAATCGCCAAGCTTACTATCCAACGAGATCGCAACGATGCCGTGCACTGCTGCAAACAGTGCGCGCGCGTTGCTCGCCCGGAGCGCGGGATCAGCGATGGTGTGCTCGAGTACGGCTTCGACCAGCGCGAAAAGTGCGCGCTGGCGATCCCGGTACCACGACGGGACCTCTGCTCCACTAGACATCTGGTGTTCAAAAATGGCGCGCCAAGCTTTGTTCCGCGTACTCGCGAAATCGAGATAACCAAGGGCTAATAGCGATAAGCGGTCTCGCGTTGTGAGTGTCGCGCTGGATTCTCGGATCTGAGAGCTGGCCGCCCGTGCCCGTTGGTCACCGGCTTTGTTCGCCCCCGCCATTAGTAGATGCTCGTGGAGTAATGTCAGCGTGCACGCATTGGCTTCGATGATTAGGAAATCCAAGCTTTCGAAGATGTTGTAGAGTGTTCCGACTGCGCATCCGGATTCCTGCGCCACGCGCCGCGCTTGGACAGCCGCCAGTCCCTCGGTCGCTATGATGCGGTTTGCGATCTCGAGCATATGATCACGCATCTTGGTGCGGTACGGGCCCTGCTTGCTGCCGCTCATCGCTGCTCCGAATGTCATCCAGGCCAACCACAGCACACGGTGGTTTACGGCGAAGAGTTACCGCAATTTCATTGGCAGCGCGAGTGATCCCGGTTCATAAGACCATCGCGCAGATCCCAACAAAGATCCACCATATCGGCGACGACGAGGTGCATGAGGCAATGTCCGACAGAATATCGCGAACATCGTTGCAATCGGTACTGAGCAGCTTGGTGTCGGAAGGCGGCCTCAAAGTCGAGCGCAACCAACCCTATGGCCCTCACCAACGGCACACGCTCGATGTCTATCGCGCCGGCCGTGAGAGCGCCACAGCACCCATCGTTCTGTTCTACTACGGTGGCGGCTGGACCTCAGGCGACCGCGCCGCCTATGCATTCGTCGGGTCAGCGCTCGCGGCCAACGGCGTGACGGCTGTCGTCGCCGATTATCGTTTGTACCCAGAGGTAAAGTATCCCGCATTCAACGAGGATGCCGCGCTTGCCTACGCCTGGACCCACGCCCGGGTGGCGAACGGCGGGCGGCGTCCGATCGTTCTGATGGGACACTCGGCTGGCGCGCATATCGCGTCGCTGGTTACGCTCGATCCGCGTTACCGGCAGGCAGCCGCGTCCGATTATCCGGCGCCAGCCGCACTCATCGGTCTGTCGGGGCCTTACGCCTTCGATCCGACCACTTGGAATTCGACCAAAGCGATCTTCGCCACCGCAGTGTCAGCCGACGAAGCACGGCCGGTCGTCCAAGCGCGGAGCGGAGGTCCGCCGACGTTGCTCATTCACGGCGCCGATGACACGGTGGTTGAGCCGATTGCAACCGAGATGATGGAGCGGGCGCTGCAGAAGTCCAATACACAGGTCATCAAACGGATCTATTCCGGGATCGGCCACGCCGGCTTGATCATGACCTTCGCCCAGCCGCTTCGCTGGCGCGCGCCGGTGCTTGAAGACGTACTCAAGTTCGTGCGATCGGTCGCCTAGCCGGAAGGCTGGCCCCGCTTGCGCGGGGCCGCTCTATCTCTCAATCGCGCTCGACGCACATGGCAACGCCCATGCCGCCGCCGATGCATAGCGTGGCGAGGCCCTTCTTAGCGTCGCGGCGTTTCATTTCATAGAGCAGGGTCGTGAGCACGCGCGCGCCCGAGGCGCCGATCGGGTGACCGATGGCGATAGCGCCGCCGTTGACGTTGACCTTGCTCGTGTCCCAGCCGAGGCCCTTGTTGACCGCGCAAGCCTGCGCGGCGAACGCTTCGTTAGCCTCGATCAGGTCGAGGTCGGCAGCCTTCCAGCCGGCTTTTTCGAGCGCGAGTTTCGACGCCGGGATGGGTCCCGTCCCCATGACCGCCGGATCGACCCCGACGCTCGCCCAGGACACGATGCGAGCCAATGGGGTAATGCCGCGCTTCTTGGCTTCGGCCGCCGTCATCAAAACAACGGCGGCTGCGCCGTCGTTGATGCCGGATGCGTTGGCAGCCGTCACCGTTCCGGCTTTGTCGAACGCCGGGCGCAACTTCGAGATGCCCTCGAGCGTCGTGCCGTCTTTGATGAACTCGTCGTCGGACACGATCACGTCGCCCTTGCGGCCTTTGACGGTCACAGGCGCAATCTCGTCCTTGAAACGTCCAGCCTTGCGTGCAGCCTCGGCCTTGTTCTGCGAAGCGACCGCAAACTTGTCCTGTTCATCACGGGTGATCTGGAATTGCTTGGCGACATTCTCGGCGGTATTGCCCATGTGATAGCCATTGAAGGCATCCATCAGACCATCCTTCAACATCGTGTCGATGAACTTCATGTCGCCCATCTTGGTGCCATCGCGCAGGTGGGCGCAGTGCGGAGATTGGCTCATGTTTTCTTGCCCGCCGGCGACGACGATCGATGCCGAGCCGTCCTTGATCTGCTGAGCGCCGAGCGCGACCGCACGCAGGCCGGAGCCGCAAAGCTGGTTCATACCCCATGCCGGGCTTTCGATCGGGATGCCGGCTGCAATCGAAGCCTGACGTGCCGGGTTTTGGCCCGCGCCCGCGGTCAATATCTGTCCCAGGATCACTTCGTTCACGTCAGAAGGCTTGACACCAGCACGCTCGATCGCCGCCTGGATCGCGACCCGGCCGAGTTCGTGTGCCGGAACGCTCGCCAGCGCGCCGCTGAACGAGCCGACGGGCGTACGGGCAGCGCTGGCAATTACGATCGTGGTTTCATCATTGGACATCAACATATCTCCCTGGAGGCAGTCTGGCTTCGGCAAAAGCCGGCGGATTATCATTTCAAAGCGTAGCAAATTCCGCTGCGAATAGAAGCGGCTCACTCGGTAAACTTCGGCGGCACGCGCGACATGGTCTAGAAAGCAGCGGACGCCAATCATGGCTGGAATTACAAATAGCTAGCAGCAATCGTTTGCTTCGTGGTAGATTTGTTGCAATGCGGTATTAGCCGCTTTTGCAAACGATGTACGGTACACATGACGGCTGTCCTACCACAATCTGCTCCGCCTGCTCCCAAACGCGAAGCCGTAGTGATCAAGAAGTATGCCAATCGCCGCCTCTACAACACCGAGACGAGCGCATACGTGACGCTCGACGACTTGGCCGGCATGGTCCGGTCCGACCGCGACTTCCTGGTGTTCGACGCCAAGACCGGCGACGACCTGACGCACGCGGTTCTGACACAAATTATCGTCGAACAAGAGGCAAAGTCCGGCGGCCACACGCTGCTTCCGGTACCGTTCCTGCGGCAGCTGATCCGTTTCTATGACGACAGCATCGGCAAGATGGTGCCGAGTTATCTGCAGATGAGCTTGCAGACCCTTGTCAACGAGCAGGAGCGGTTCCGCTCGCAGTTTGCGCCCTTCTTCGCGCAATCGCCGTTCGGCAGCACGGCCTTCGAGGCGATGCAGGAGCAGACGCGCAAGAACATGTCGATGTTCGAGCAGGCGATGAAGATGTGGACGCCGTTTTCAGCTGCCATCCCGCTCGGAACAACGCCTAAGCCTGATGACGCCGCCGCGAGGCCAGCTGCCGGTACACGTCCAGCCGCTGTGCCAGCGCCCGCCTCAGACACCACGCCGGACGCATCGGCAGCAGCAGTGGCACCTGCTGGCGACTTGGCCGAGCTCAAGGCTGAGCTTGCCGCCATGCAGCAGAAGATCGAAAAGCTCTCGCAGGGCCGAGGCTGAGCTAGACAGCGATCGCGAACGGGCTGTCCTTCTCGGTCACCATCAACGGTTTGCCGAAGTGGAAGCCTTGCAGATAGTCGATCCCCGCGTCGGCCAGGAGCTGCGCCGTTGTCTCATCGCCAACCCACTCCGCGACAGTCGTCATACCGAACGAGCGGGCAAGTTGCGCCATTGTGTTGATGAAGATGGCATCGGTTCTGTCGGCCGATAGGTTCTTTACGAACGCGCCGTCGATTTTCACCATATCGACCGCCAGATGCTTCAAATTCTTGAATGACGTATAGCCAGCGCCGAAATCGTCGATGGCAACGCGGCAGCCGAGCTCCTTCAACGTGTCCACGAATGCGATCGACTGATCCATGTCGTCGATTGCCGCTGTCTCGGTGATTTCGATCGTAAGCCGCTCTGTGATCTGACGTTGGCCGCCAGTCAGCTTATGCAACGCCGCCATCCACTCGTGATCGCTACAAGTGAGGCTAGACACGTTGACGGAGAGATGCACGTCCGGATGCTGCTTCGCGAAGGCAATGGACATTTCCAAGGTCCGCCTGTCGATCAACCGCGATAGCCCCAGTTGCTCGGCGACCTCGATGAACTCGCCAGCGGTGACGATGCGGCCGTCGGGCTGCTCCATGCGCAATAGGCACTCGTAAAGAACCGGCTTGCGCGTGGTGGTCGATACGATCGGCTGCAGTGCAAGCAGCATGCGGCCTTCGTCCAAGGCCGTGATCACGTCGTCGGCGATCATGATGTTGCGGCGGCGTGTGCTCTCGCGCGCTGGGTTGGGTTCGAACGATTGGAAGCTGTCGTGGCGCTTCAGGCGGGCGCTGTCGAGGGCACTCAGGGCGGCGCTCGCAGCCTCGTGGACGGTCGTTGCCTGCGCGGGCAGATGCACGCCGCCGATCGATATCGTTGCCGATAATTGACATGCCGACGTGCGGATCGGCGTATCGCGAATGGCTTTCATGAACCGTTCGGCGGCGATCCGGACAGCGCCGGGGGCGCAATCGTTCAGGATCACGCCGAACTTGTTCGACGAGTAGCGGCCCAGCGTATCGCCGGTCCGAAGCTTCTCTTTCAGGATATGTCCGATCGACGCGATGATGTCGTCGCCGACGTCGAAGCCGAACGCTTCGTTGATGACGGCCATGTTGTTTACGGAAGCGACGAGGAAGGCTGCGGGCTTGCCGGATGCCTTGGCTTCGCTCATCGACACGCCCAGCGCCTCGTTGAGGCGAATACGGTTGAGCTGGCCAGTCAGTTCATCGTGATCGCTGCGGTGCAGGAGGCGTTGCTCCTCCTTATAGCGATCGTTGATCACCCGAATGACGCCGCGCGCACGGATTGCCTTGCCGTTTTCGTCGGCCCACCAGCTGCCATGATCTTCCAGCCAAATCGAAAACTCGCGACGCGCGCCTTGAGGCTGAAAACGGTATTGGATCCGATAGGGGATGGCCTTGCCGGCAACGCTGTGTTGGGCCGAAATAGCTTGTGTGCGCCGTCCGAGATGTTCCGCTGCGATCAGCTGCTGAAAGTCCACGCCGCGCGAGATGACGTCCAGCGTGCGCACGCCTAGGACCTGTATGGCATTACTTTCCCAGTCGATGCTGTCGGAGACGATGTCCCAGATGTAAGCCGTCTCCTCGACTGCCGACATGATTTCGACGAGCCCGATGTTAGACAGGCGGGGCGCGGGCGTCGCGCCAGCGGCACGCTCGACTTGCGCCGCTGCAGGCTCCGCATGAAACGCTGCATGAAGCGGTGTGGATATCACTGCGGACGACCGATCGTTGACGCTGCTGGGACTGTTTGCTCGCGTCA
>JANOOW010000354.1:0-1549 GCA_031421555.1 Hyphomicrobiaceae bacterium
GGGTCGCGCGAAAGCTTGACCCAACCTAGGGGGCCATCTGCTGCCGTCGACGTCCGATCGTCACCGCGGCGACAGCCTCTTCACCATCGCCGACAGTTTGTGGCGGATGGCGTGAAAGCCTTTCGAGCCTTCCGATGTCATCCAGTTCATTTGCAGCGACCGGCGTTGACCCTCGAACGGATGATGTCCGTGCCAGGAGTTATCCGACCGCTTGAACACCAGCATGGTGCCGTTGTCGGGCGGGACTTCGGCGACGTAGTCGTCCACGTCGTGGTTGTTCTTCAGTAGCCGCAGTTTGCCACCAGTATGTTTCCAGTTTTCGTTCAAGTAGAGCAAGACGGTGATGATCTTGTCCTTCGAGTCGGTATGGATTTGACCGTCCTTGGCGCGCGTGTGGCCGCGCAGGGAGTACATCTTCGGCCGCCCCGAGAGCGCGACGCCAAACTTTTCCTCCACCATGCCTTCGAATATCTTGCCGTCGAGTTCGTCGATCACGTCTTTGATAACCATGCCCGATTGCAGGTTCTCGATCGGGTATGAGCCGCCCTTCGCGATATTCGGGTAGGTGGCGTTGATCCGCGATAAGCTATCGTTTTGCAGAATTCCTGGGATGATCGCATAGTTGTAGGGCTGCGTTTC
The DNA here is from genome assembly GCA_031421555.1 of Hyphomicrobiaceae bacterium. Lineage (GTDB taxonomy): Bacteria > Pseudomonadota > Alphaproteobacteria > Rhizobiales > Hyphomicrobiaceae > JAKFWF01. The sequence continues at coordinate 640 of JANOOW010000354.1, forward strand.
GACACGCGCCGTCTTCAGACGGTCGAACTCTAGGTGGGCCAACTGAACCTTCTTTCTACTTGACGTCTTGTACGTTGGAATTCAAAAGCGCGCGCCTGTTCGACCATCGGCGCTGAACCTCGGCCGCGATCGCACCAGCGCTGTCGAGGGGTTTATAGCTCCAACTCTCCAACGTTGTCACATGGTCTGGCAACGGACGCGTCGCCCCGCTGTGGCGCAAGGTTTCGTGGAAGCGTGTAAATTTCGCGCTGCCGCCGCTTGGGGTGAACACGTAGACCGGCTTCCCCGTGGCACAGGCTTCGCCTGTCATATTCACACTATCGGCGGTGACGACGAACATATCCGCGTGCGCGAGAAAATCCGGATAGGGGTTGGCCCCTTGGCCGTCCCACAGGATACGCGGGCGATGCGCCGTAGCGGTGTCGGCAGCGCGGATCAGACGTCGATGGGACCGGCGGGATGGGGTGATCATGAAGCTCGCACCGAGAGCTCCAAGACTGGCCAATGCCGACTGCAAACGGTCGTCATCGGCATTGGTGAACCGGTAGATCTTGTTTTTGCCACCTAGGATCACTGCGATGCGAGGCCGGGGAAGCGCCGCGATCTCAAGGGGACAGACAGCGCGCAGGCTGGCTAGCAGATCCGCCGAGTATCCGTGCGGCGCTGTCGACGTCGTGATGACGTTGGGACCACGCAGGCGATCGTGCCCGGGCACCCAGATCAGGTCGGCTATGCCGGTGCCCGCCTTCGGATCCTGCAGAATGATGCAATAGGTTTTAGGCCCGGCCTTCCGCCGGATAGCGCGAATATAGGGGGCGCTCACGCGGCCGGTGGCGATGCACACGGCGGGCCATGGTGGTGCGAACAGCCGGCTGTCAGGATGACCGATACGGTCCTTCGGGTCGGCTGG
>JANOOW010000355.1:0-7649 GCA_031421555.1 Hyphomicrobiaceae bacterium
TCCCACCCCGATGATCCGACGTCATGCGTCGCGCATCACAAAGCGCCGCCAATCAGGCACTTCCATGGTCAACGCGAACAGAGCCTTGGCGATAGTTGTATTTCTCGATAGCCACCATTACCGCTTGCTCAATATCGCGAAGCTGCTGACAGTGGTAGAGTGCGCCGGCGAACGCGTTCTGAACGTCTCCCAGCAGCCCGTTTGTCATGCGGTGGTACCAGTACTCTTCGCGCGAATTGTTTCGCCAAATGGACATAAATTCGGGCTGCGGATTGGTGATGTAGTTGTGAAAATACAAGAACCCTTGACGATCGGCAGGCGACAGCTCGTAACCTGCAATTGATTTCAGAGCCGTTAGGCAGCCTTGAATCTCTGGTGACGAGTAAGTCTCGAGCATTTTCTTGAATTCGTCCTGCAAATAAACTCTCCGTGTTACGTTGGTTGGACCAAGGCTGATTAGCGCGCGCTGCATAAAGGTGTCACGCCGGATAGTCCCCGCGACGGGCATTGCCAGCGTTAAGGAGGCCGCTCGTGCCGCGGCTGCACTGGCCCGGAAAGGTACACTCACTATTGAAAAACAGCCCAGGCTGATATCTACAAGTCGACATACGGATCGGCTGCATCGTCTGCAAGACGGGCACGACTTGCCGCCGCCCCTCATCCGCCCTTCGGACACCTTCTCCCCGCAAAGAGCGGGGAGAAGGAAATGCCGCACATTCCTCGTGGCCCGCTTCGTGCGATGTCGGCGGCGGTGTCTGGGACAGTCACCGGCTGGCAAAGCCGGTTCGCACTACCACCAGTAGAGATGGCCGGTGACTGTCCCCTTCCGCCATCGGTAACTGTCCCTCCCCCCTCCACCCCTCAATACTTCACGCTCGCGCCGGGCTTGTTGCTGTCGATGGCGCGCTGGGTCTTGCGGGCTTTCGACCAGGCTTCACCACCTTGGTTGGCGGTCGCTGCCGCGGCTTCGTTGGCCTGCAGTTCGTCGGCGAGCGGTGCATAGGCGGCCGCACTTGGCGCCTTGGCCTGTTGCGCACGCACATAGTCCGCGTTCTGCTCGAACTTGCGCTTGGCTTCGTCGATGCGGCCTGCATCGCGCAATTCGATCGCCTCTTGGCGAACCGCACGCGATAGCAGCGTCGCGACGTCTTTCATGACCTCGGCATTGATGCTCTTTTCCGATGCCTGCCGGCCGGCCTCGAACGCGGCGCTGGCATTGGCGCTGATGGTGCGAGAGACGCCGTTGGCAGCGTCCTGATAGACCACTTCGATCTTGGCGATGTCGCCTATGCCGGCAGGTGTGCGCGCGCCGACGTCGAGTTCGCAGAGCAGCACTTGCTCGGTGCCGCCGAACAGCGCGCCGACCTTGTATACAATCTTGTTGCCCTTGATTTCGGCATCGCGGCCGAGCGAGCGCAGCGGCTTCACGCCATCGCTCAGGGTGATGATGATCTCGACCTGCTGGCCGACGATGCCAAGCGCATCGTCGAATTCACGGCTGAGGAAGCTGACGAGATCGGCGCTCTCCTGCACGAACACGTGACCGCCGTCGGCGCTGCGGGCAAGGCCGGCCATCAGGTCCTCATTGTAGCCGGTGCCGAGGCCGATCGTCGAAACCGTCATGCCTTCACTCGCGAGTTCACGGCCGAGGCTGACGAAGTCGGACGGCTTCGAGGGGCCGACGTTGGCCAGCCCGTCCGACAGCAGGATGATGCGGTTGACGCGATCCTTGGATTTGAACTTGCGCACTTCTTCGGCACCGGCAAGCAGCCCGGCGTGGATTGCAGTCGAGCCGCGAGGGGTGAGGCGGCCGATCCGTTCCTTGATGCGCGAGGGGTCGGTCACTTTCGTTGCCGGAACTTCGACATCGACGCGGTCATCGTAACTGACGACCGAGAGGATGTCGTCGCGGCCGAGGCGATCCACCGCCATTTGTGCGGCCTTGCGCGCATTGTCCATCCGGCCAGCCGATGCCATCGACCCGGAACGGTCGATGACGAGGGCGACGTTCATTGGTGCGCGCCGTGATTCCGGCCGGCGCGAGGTGGCGATCAGGATGCGCAGGTAGGCTTTCTGGGCTTCGCCAGCCTGCAGGGTCGAGCGGTCCAGTTCAGCCTTGATCTCGATCTGCGCCGCCGCTGCCGTTGCGCCGAATACTGCCGATGGCACTAGTCCCGTGACGAGCAGCGGCAGCGAAGCCCAAGCTCGGAATGAGGAGAGGAAGGCAATCATGGGGGAACCTCGGGTGCTCTGTTGTCTGCAGACCGAGCGTCGTCCCAGCTCATGGCCCCAACATGAGTGCGGTGTGGCCTCACGAAGGCGCTGGCATGAACGGTAGGTATCCGCGACAGTTAGGCATCGCGCTGTTGGCGGCTTGCCGATGGCGGGCCGCCGTCTATGCTGTTGTCTCCGTTCTCAAACAACCGCCTGAGTGTAAATGACATCCTTGCCCCATGACGTTCCGGGAACCAAAGAACTGCTCCGATCCGGCGGCTACATTGCCGACGAGGGGTTGTCGACGGCGGTCTTCCTGGCGCTGAAATTGCAGCGGCCGTTGTTCCTCGAAGGCGAGGCCGGTACCGGCAAAACCGAGATCGCAAAGGTGTTGAGCGCGACGCTTGGGCGTCCGCTGGTGCGCCTGCAGTGCTACGAGGGTCTCGATGTTTCATCGGCTGTGTACGAATGGAACTACAGCCGTCAGCTCTTGCACATTCGGGCAACCGAGGCCGCCGGTGGCGCGACCTCGGCCAGCGCGCTGGAGCGTGATCTTTACACTGAAGCCTATCTCCTGAAGCGGCCGCTCCTGCAAGCACTTGAGCTGTCGAAGTCTGGCCAATCGCCGGTGCTGCTGATCGACGAACTCGATCGCGCCGACGAACCGTTCGAAGCGTTCCTGCTGGAGCTACTCGCCGATTACCAAGTGACGATTCCTGAGCTTGGCACCATCAAGGCCACGACGCCGCCGATCACGATCCTAACGTCCAACCGCACGCGCGAAGTGCACGACGCTGTACGCCGCCGCTGCTTCTATCACTGGGTCGACTATCCGTCCGCCGAACGCGAGCGCGCGATCCTTGCACTCAAGGCACCGAATGCTGGCCGCGAATTGACCGGTCAGATCGTCGCGTTCGTCAACGCGTTGCGGCAAATGGATCTCTATAAAAACCCCGGCGTATCGGAAACACTCGAATGGGCGCAGGCACTGACCCAGCTCAACTGCGTGGCGCTCGATCCGGCGGAGGTCGATCGCACGCTCGGTACGCTTTTGAAGTACCAGGACGACATCGGCCGCATCCAGGGCAGCGAGGCCGCCCGCATTTTGGAGCACGTAAAGTCCGAAGCCCGCCGCCAGCAATTCGAGGCGGAACAGCGGTGAGCGAATGGCACTCGCCCAGTCGCGATCTCCATGCAGCTGTCATCTGCTGCCCGATGGGTCCCGGCAAAGGGTGCCGGGTTGACACCGGCTGTAATCGGCATAGGCACACCCACCCCTGTGATCCCGTGCAATGTCCACGGGACCCATCGTGCTACGTGCGGAGTGCTCGCGATGAGTCGCGATCTAGATGCGCCGATGGTGATCAGCCGCTGACTGGAGCGGCGTGCGGGACACTCTCTCCGCCGCGTTCCCGGAAAGCCCGCACAGATGGCGTGTTGAACTCCGGTGCCGATCGCGGGCTTGTCCGGGATCTTAACATGCTGGTGGCGGCCACCGATGACAACCGCCAGCCGTAAAGATCCCGGCTCGCGCGCGGAGCTGCCGTCCGGGATCCCCTCCCACATAGTGGCCGCGCTTGGCCGGGAACGCGTGGGGTGGGGAGGTCGCATAACATTGTGCGACAAGTGGGTAGGCGGGGGGCATGGAGGACCTTCTATTGAGAATAGCCCCTCGGTACCGAAGACTGTATATCACTTGGAGCTAGCAACCCGATAAAACGGCCCCTGGAGGCCAGCCGACGTGCGTGACCCTGCCAACGACAATCCTGCGCAGGCCGCCCACCGTCCAGTGCGGCTCGATCCCAACCTGATCGCGGCCGACGTCGACGGTGGGCGCATTGCCGAAAACATCTTGTTCTTTGCCCGGCTGCTGCGTGCCTCGGGTTTGCCGGTGGGGCCGGACAAGATCTTGCTTGGCACCGAAGCCGTGATTGCGGCCGGCATCCGCGATCAGCGCACGCTCTATTGGACCTTGCACGCCGTGTTCGTGAACCGGCGGTCGGAGCGCGAGATTTTCAACCAGGCGTTTGTGATGTTCTGGCGCGATCCCGGCTTCATCAACCAGATGTTGTCGCTCATGGTGCCGGGCCTGCGTGCCGAGCAGGCTCCCGACGACAAGGCGTTGTCGCGGCGATTGTCGGAGACGCTGTTCAAGCACGCCGACCGGCCAGCGCCGCAAAAGGAAGACCAGCTCGAGATCGACGCCGAGGGTACGTTTTCGAACCGCGAGTTGCTGCAGGCCAGGGACTTCGAGCAGATGAGCGCGGGGGAGTTGATCCGTGCACGTGCCGCCATTCGCCGCATGACGCTGCCCTTCGAGGAAATCCATACCCGGCGTTTCACGGCTGCACGCAATGGCGAGCGCATAGATCTGCGGCGCATTTTGCGGGAGAGCGCATCAAAGGGTGCCGATCATCTGCAGCTGCTGCACAGAACCCGTGTTCTGCGACGGCCGCCACTGGTCGTGCTGTGCGATATCTCGGGCAGCATGGATGCTTACGCGCGCATCCTCCTGCACTTCCTGCACGCACTGACCAACGATCGCGACCGGGTGTTCTCATTTCTGTTCGGCACGCATCTGACCCACGTGACGCGCAGCTTGAAGGCGCGCGATCCGGATGTCGCCGTTGCCAAGGTTGGCGGCGATGTCACCGACTGGTCGGGCGGCACGCGTATCGGCGCTGCAATCGAGGAATTCAATCGGCGCTGGGCGCGGCGTGTGCTCGGACAAAACGCGACGGTGCTGCTGATCACCGATGGTCTTGACCGGGATGGCGGCCACGGGCTGGAGCTGGCGGTGCGCCGTTTGAAAGCGAGTTGCCGCAGGCTGATCTGGCTTAATCCGCTGATGCGGTATGATCGCTATCAGCCGCTCGCCGCTGGGGCCGAGGCGCTGAGCCGCCACGTCACCGAAATGCGATCGTGCCATAACTTGAAGAGCCTGGAGGATTTGAGCGCGGCGTTGCGCGGTCCTCCGATTGAAAAAGCAGGACATCGCGCGTGAAGTTCGCAACATTCAAGACGAGCGAGGCCGCCGGTGCCGTGTTGGCGCACACGGTGCACTTGTCATCCGGCGTGCTGAAAAAAGGACGCTTGCTGACCGATGCCGACGTCGCAGCAATCAGCGCCGATGGGATTGCGTCGGTAATGGCAGCGCGCCTCGACCCGGACGATGTTTCCGAGAATGAGGCCGCGGGCATTATCGCCGGCGCGATCTGCGGGGACCACGTCGAAACGACCAAGCCGTTCACCGGCCGCACGAACGTGCAAGCGCTGATGAACGGCGTGGCTGTGGTCGATCGCGACCGGCTGATTGCGCTCAATAGCCTTGACGAGGGGCTGACAGTCGCAACCGTGCCACCGTTCGAGACGGTGCGCGCGGGTCAACTTGTCGCCACTGTGAAAATCATTCCGTTCGCGCTGAGCCGATCGGTGATCGATGCTGCGATTGCGCTACTGGGCAAGTCTTCGCGGCTGATATCGGTCGCACCGTTCACCGCCCGAACGGCTGGACTCATTTTGACCCGCGTATCGGGCATGAAGGAGAGCCTGCTTACGAAGCGTACAAACGTGATCCGCGAACGCTTGGAAGGTATGGGAAGCAGCCTCGGCGCGAGCGAAGTGGTGGCGCACGACCCGTCCGCGGTGTGCGATGCGATCAAGCGGCAGAGAGCGGCCGGGCGCGATCCGATTTTGGTGTTCGGGGCGTCCGCCATCGTCGATCGTGGCGACGTGATCCCGCAAGCGATCATCGATGCCGGGGGCGAAGTCGTTCACTTGGGGATGCCGGTCGATCCGGGCAATCTGCTGCTCGTCGGAAAGCTTGGCGGTGCCGATGTGATTGGTGTGCCGAGCTGTGCCTCATCGCCGAAACTCAATGGCTTCGATTGGGTGCTCGCGCGCCGCCTTGCCGGGCTGCCTGTTGGCCGCCCCGAAATCGTCGCGATGGCGCCCGGCGGATTGCTGACGGAAATTCCGACCCGGCCGCAACCGCGTGGCGGGTAGATGCAATCAACGACAATCAACAAATCAACAAGAAGGACCCAAGGACATGGCCAGCAAGAAATTAGCAGTGGTGACGGGCGGCGCGAGTGGGCTTGGCGAAGCGACGGCGCGACGGTTGCTGGCCGAGGGCTACGACATCGCATTGCTCGATGTGAAAACCGGGCAGGGCGAAGCGTTGGCGGCGAGCCTATCGGCGGGCGAAAAGACCGCGCGGTTCTTCCACTGCGATGTCGCCGATCAGGGCATGGTCGATGCTGTGGCGGCCGAGGTCGAGAAGGCCATGGGAACAGCGGAGATCCTTGTCACCTGCGCCGGCCTGATCCCCAACACCGAGTCGGTGATGGACATGGATATGGTGGCGCACGAGCGCATGTGGGCCGTCAACTATCACGGTACCGTTCATGCCTGCCGCTCGTTCGGCCGGCAGATGATCCCGATGAAGCGTGGTTCGATCGTCACCATCGGTTCGATCAACAGTGTGCTGCCGTTACCTTTACCCGCTTACAATCCGGGCAAGGCCGCCGTCGAACGGTTGACGCAATTGCTGTGCGTCGAACTTGGCCGTCACAACATTCGCGTCAACAGCATCGCGCCGACCTACGTGATGACGCCGCCGTTGAAAGCCAAGGTCGCGGCCGGCGAGCGCGACATGAACAAGATGATGGGCGTACATGCCTTGCCGTCGCTCCCCGAGCCATCCGACATCGCCAACGCGATTGCGTTCCTATGCTCGGATCAAGCGCGCTGCATCACCGGGATTTTGTTGCCGGTCGATAGCGGCTGGTTGTCCGCGGTCAGCTATCGCACCTACGCTGGCGGCGTGCCGTGGACGGAGTGAAGGGGGCGGTGGTTACTTCGGCAACACCGGCGCTTCCGCCTTGGGCCGCTTTGGACTTTCGGTGCCGGAGAAGCTGTTGAAGACCAGGTCGGGCGAGGCGGTGTTGTGTTGCGAGGGCGAGAGGCGTCCCGCCCAGATGTCGGTCGCGGTCGCCTTGTCGAACTTCATGATGTTGTCCTCGCGCCAGCCCTTGGCGCCTTTTTCGCGGACGGCGATGCGCGCCACGTCATTGTTGAACTCGGTCACGTACATCGAGCGCATCATGGCGAACGGGCTGCCGGAGATCGGCTTGTCGAAGGCGACGTCGAGGGCGAGACGGTTCTGATCGGCCTTGGCGATTTTCACCGTTGCCGAGCCGCCCTTCTCGAAGGTCAGCGTAAAAGTGCGTGACTTCGGATCGAACACGACTTCCTTGAAACGCACGATCGGCCGTCCGTCTTCCTCGATCGGACCGATGAGGAAAGATGATCCGTAGGAGGTCGCACGCATGCCGGCCGGCGTCATCGGACGTGGCCGCCAGTAGCCGTCTTGCGGGTAGAGCACGAGGACTTCCTCGGCGCCGTCGTTGCGCAGCATCCAGATCTGAATCAGG
>JANOOW010000356.1:0-4899 GCA_031421555.1 Hyphomicrobiaceae bacterium
CCAATGCGCACGAAACGCTGATCTGGGCGAGCCGCGATCAATCGTCGAAGTACACGTTCAACTACGAGTCGCTGAAGGCGCTGAACGACGACCTGCAGATGCGATCGGATTGGTTGTTTCCAATCTGCTCGGGCCCGGAACGTCTCAAAGACGAGGGCGGACGCAAAGCGCATCCGACGCAAAAGCCAGAAGCGCTGCTCCATCGGTTGCTGCTCGCGTCGACCAACCCCGGCGACGTCGTGCTCGATCCGTTCTTCGGCACGGGCACAACGGGGGCCGTCGCCAAGCGTCTCGGGCGCCGCTGGATCGGCATCGAGCGCGATCCTGATTATGCGGCGGCAGCCCAAGAACGCATCGACAACGTGCAGCCGTGGGGGCCGTCCGCGCTCGAAGCCTTGAGATCAAAACGGTCCGAGCCGCGCGTGCCGTTCGGTACCATCATCGAATTGGGTATTCTCGCGCCCGGGTCGATGCTGTCCGACGATCGCGGACGCTTTCACGCCGAAGTCAAAGCAGATGGCACGCTGGCGACCGGCGGCTGGCAGGGTTCGATCCATCGCCTCGGCGCGCAGGTTCAGGGCAAGGCTGCCTGTAATGGCTGGACGTTCTGGCACTATCGCGATGGCAAGGGGCTGGCGCCGATCGATATGCTGCGCGATCAGGCCAAGCGCCAGTTGGGGTTGGACAAGCGCCAGCCGCTGGCCGCCGCCGGGTAGGGTTGCACGCGCGAGTGTTGCAAGCCCGGCGGATCGTGGCATGGTGCGCAAAACGCATCCACACGGGGGGCAACGCTCATGCCGGACACAAAGCCAAAAGCCGTCAAGCCTCGCTCGGGCGGCCACATCCTTGTCGATCAGCTGGCACTTCACGGCGTCGATACTGCGTTCGGTGTGCCGGGCGAGAGCTATCTCGAAGCGCTTGATGGGCTGTTCGATCACAAGATCCGCTTCATTACCTGCCGCCAGGAAGGCGGGGCCGCGATGATGGCCGACGCCTACGGCAAGCTCACCGGCCGGCCCGGCATTTGTTTTGTTACCCGCGGACCAGGCGCGACCAACGCATCGGCGGGCGTGCATGTCGCCTTCCAGGATTCGACGCCGATGATCCTGCTCGTCGGTCAGGTCGGCCGCGACATGGTCGAGCGCGAAGCGTTCCAGGAGATCGATTATCGCCGCATGTTCGGGCAGATGGCGAAGTGGGTCGCCGAGATCGACGATGGCTGCCGCATCCCCGAATACGTTAGCCGCGCGTTCTATACCGCGACCTCGGGGCGTCCCGGTCCCGTCGTGCTCGCACTTCCGGAAGACATGCTGACCGACGTCGTCGAAGTTGCCGATCCAGGCAGCTATCGGCGCGTGATGATCCAACCCGGAGCAGCCGACATGGCTAGGCTCGGTGCGCTACTCGCCAAGGCAGAACGGCCGCTGGCAATCGTTGGGGGTGGTGGCTGGAGCGAGCGGGCGCGTGGCGATTTCGAGGCGTTCTGCTCGCTCCACAACCTTCCGGTTGCCGCGTCTTTCCGATGCCAGGACTACATCGACAACATGCATCCAAATTACGTCGGGCACGCCGGCGTCGGCATCAATCCCAAGCTTGGCGCCTACATCCGCGGAAGCGATTTGCTGCTGGTTGTCGGTGCCCGCCTCGGCGAGATGACCACGCAGGGTTACACGCTGATCGATATTCCACGGCCGAAGCAAACGCTGGTGCACGTCTACGCGGACCCGAACGAAATTGGCCGCACCTATCAGCCCGATTTTGCGATCGTTGCCAGCTCGGATGCCTTTGCCGCCGCCGCGCGAAACCTACCCGCTGCGGTAGGTGGGCCGCGCGTGGCCCGCGTCGAAGCCGCCCATGCCGAGCTTCTCGCCTACACGAAGCCGCTTGCCTCCCCAGGCGGGGTGCAAATGGCCGATATCGTTGCCTGGCTGCGCCAGCGGTTGCCGGCCGACGCGATCGTCACCAACGGGGCTGGAAATTATGCGACGTGGGTGCATCGCTTCTGGTCTTACGGCCGATTCCGTACGCAACTCGCTCCGACTTCCGGTTCGATGGGTTATGGTGTGCCAGCGGCGGTCGCAGCGAAAGCCGTGCATCCCACCCGTACCGTCGTGGCGTTTGCTGGCGATGGCTGTTTTATGATGACGGCGCAAGAGTTCATGACCGCCGTGCAGCACGATCTGCCGATCATCGTGATCATCTGCAACAACGGCATGTACGGGACAATTCGCATGCATCAGGAGCGCGAGCATCCCGGACGCGTATTAGGCACCGAGCTCAAAAACCCAGACTTCGCCGCGCTCGCGCGCGCATACGGCGGCTTTGGCGCGAAGGTCTCACGGACAGAAGACTTCGCCGCTGCCTTCGACGAGGCGCTGGCGTCGGGCAAGCCGTCGATCATCGAGCTGACGATCGATCCGGAGGCTTTGTCGCCCGGCACGACGCTTTCGGCATTCAGGGCACAAGGCTTGGCGAAACACTGAGCTGCCACAACTCTAGCCTATGGCATTGTGCTCTAATCGATTTGCAACCACATGACAGATACCGGCGTTCAAATGGTAGGTGGAGACTTGCCATGACCGATGACCAGGCAAAAGCCGCAGCCAAAACCGCGAACCAAACGGCTACGCGATCCGCGCCGCTGCCTGCAGGCAAGGCGCCAGCCGGCGAATCGTCTCCATCCAGCCCCGCTGCATCGTCGTCGGCGGAGGTGTCTGCCTTTATCGCCAGAATGAAAACAATGTCGCCGAACGTGGGCGCCGGTAACGGCCGGCTCGTTTTTGCCATGGACGCGACGATGAGCCGGCAGCCGTCCTGGGATATGGCGCTCGGCCTGCAGGCGGAAATGTTTCGAGCTGTGAAGGCTATCGGCGGCTTGGATGTGCAGCTTGTCTATTTTCGTGGCGCGGGCGAATGCCGCGCATCGCGCTGGGTGGCCGACCCCGATCAGCTGGCACGCTTGATGACCAGCGTGTCTTGCCAGGGAGGCTTTACCCAGATCGAGAAAGTTCTGACTCACGCCCGTACCGAGACAGCGAAGCGCCGCATCAACGCTCTGGTGTACGTCGGCGACTGCATGGAAGAGCAAATCGACGCGCTTTGCGGACGTGCGGGCGAGTTGACGATGCTTGGCGTGCCAGTTTTTCTATTTCAGGAAGGCGACAATAAGCAGGCGTCACTTGCGTTCGCAGAAATAGCGCGGCTGACGAAGGGCGCGCACTGCCGGTTCGATGCGGGGTCCGCCGAGCAACTCAAGGCACTTTTGAAGGCGGTCGCGGTTTACGCTGCCGGCGGCCGGCAGGCTCTGGAACATCTTAGCCGCGAAGCAAGTGGCGGTAGTGGAGCGCGCAAGCTGTTGGGGCAAATGCGCTGAAGGTGCTAGTGTGTCCACATGCAAGTACTGTTGTTCGGCCTCCTGGCGCTCACACTCGGTTTGATCTTGATGCGTGGTTTTGCGCGGTCGAATCCGGCTGTTCTCGCTCGCCAGGTTCGCAACGCCGGTGGTTATGCGGCGCTGGGCGGAGCCGCCATTTTGATGATGCGTGGGCTGATGACCTATGCCATGCCGCTTGTCATGCTGGGGTCCTGGTTGCTCACTGGCAGTCACACGCTTAATTGGCGCCGCTGGTTTCCTAGCGCTGGCAACGCTGGGGGTGCGAAGAAGACCGGCATCAAAACCGCTTATCTCGAGATGGAGCTCGATCACGATACCGGCGTCATGCGCGGGCAAGTATTACGAGGTACCTTTCGCGGACGCGATATCGAGACGATGGCGCCGGCGGAATTTGCCATGCTGTGGCAGGATTGCAGGTTCGCCGATCCTCAATCGGCGCAAATACTCGAGACGTATCTCGACCGCTTGCATCCGACATGGCGCGAGGACATGGCGCGCGGTGAAGCCTCGCCCAGTACCGGCGGGAAAATGACCAGGGAAGAGGCACTGGAAATTCTCGGGCTGAAATCGGGAGCAAGCACCGATGCCATCCGCGCGGCTCACCGCGAACTGATGATGCGCAACCATCCCGACCGGGGTGGCTCGACATACCTTGCGGCCAAGATCAATCAGGCGAAGGACGTGCTGCTCGGCACCTAGTCGGCCTTCATGACGAAGCAGTCGATGGCCGCGCGGCGTAACTGAAGGCACGTATCGGCGGCGCTGCGGGCATCGAAACCGGCGAAACGCGCGCGATAGAGCACACGGCTTTCTTTCTGCACGGGGGATGTCACCGGGGACGCTGACCGCAACAGATTTTGCGTGCGCGCCTGCGTCGCCTTCAGCATTTTTTCTGCTTCGGCAGCGGAAGCATAGGCACCGATCTGGATGTGAAATCCACCCGTCGCTGAAGTTTGAACCGGCGTCGCGATTTCAGGACCACGCAGGCGCGCCGGAGGCGGCTGCAGGGATGCGTAAGCGATGGGGCCGGAAGCGGTTGAGGACGCTGTCAGTGCCGGGCGCGCCAATCCTTGCGCCTGCGCCTGCAGTGTAGACGGCGGCGCGCCGCGCTGGATCATCACCGCCGGCCGGGGTTGCTCTGGCATCGCAGCTGCAACCTGTGCTGGCGCCAATCGAACCGTGGCAAGCGATGCTTGAACCGAAGGCATAACTTGTTGAGCGGGGGCTGGCAGCGCGGCAACCGGCGCGATCGCGGGCTGGGCGAAGGCGATCGTCTGCGGCGGCCGTGACTTTTGCTGCGCAACTTGTGGCTCGCGCGAGGCGACGCGCGATCCAGGCGACCTCGCATCCGCTGGCGCTTCTGTAAGTGCTGCCGCCGCTATCGACATTGCCGGTGTCGCCGTTGTGGGGGCATCCTCGACAGCGGTTACGGGGGCTTGCGGGCGCGGACGTAAGGCGACCATGACCGGGCGGACACGTGCAATTTCGACGGGCGTGGGCGTCTC
>JANOOW010000357.1:0-2387 GCA_031421555.1 Hyphomicrobiaceae bacterium
GTCCTATCGGTGAACTCAAATTCTGCGCTATAGTTACTTAGTGGAACCCGGTAAAGTCACTCGACCAGTCGCCTGAAAGGTCAAGCACATCGCAGCCATGACCGCAACTGCCATGATTATCGGCGTTCGTGCCGGGTAATCGACGGCGCTGGCGGCAAATATAAGCAGCAGAATGGCTGAACCCATTCGTGGCAGAGCTTGCCCGTCCGCCGGAGAGCGCCATGCACGGATAGTACTGCGGGCCCACCATGCCAAGGCGCCGATCAACAGCAGCAACGCGGCGAGACCACCGTCGAGCACCACTTCGACGAAGTCGTTGTGCGCGTGATTGAAATACTCGGGCTGTAGAAATTGAAGAGGTTCGTAGATGCGGAACAGCGGATCGAATCCGCCAAAACCTGAACCGGCCGGAAAATAGTCCCAGACCATTTTCAGGACGATGGGCAGATTACGTGCACGCAAATCCTGCGTCAGGGCAAATGTCACAACGCGATCGATGGATACTGCGCGTCCGGCCATCACGCTTACCAAAACAGCCAGCGCGAACATGCCAATGATGCCGGCGATCACCGCTGGGAAGACCCAGCGATCATAGTGTTTCAGGTCATTGCCGATGTGATGATGGACGATCAACAACCCGATGCCGGTACCGAGCAGGCCAAGCAGTATTCCGGCACGCGACCCGCTCGCCAAAATGACGAGCACGAACAGGATGACCAGGGCGAAGGCAACTGGAACACGCCATTTGACCCGAAACCGGTTAGACGACCTCTTGACGGTATCTCGGTTGTAAGCCCAGACCGGCGCCACTACGCAACCGATCGCGAGAAAGAGAGCGAAGTGATTGCGGTTGGCGAAAAGCCCGTCGATCATGCCACGTTCCGCGTTGACGAGCGAATTTGTGATGTCGGCACCGCTGAACTGCAGTAGTCCCACGAGCATCGCACCGACGATGACCGCCAACAGAAGGCCGGGCAGGCTGGTTCGTTCATCGTGTCGGAGACAATTTAAGGAAACCAGCACCGCTAGCGGCACGATCAACGAGGCCGCGGCGTTAATCGCTCCGCCCGGCACGATTGCCCAAGTTCGCCAAGGCTGCGGCTGCCCGGCTGCCAGAGCGACTTCCGCGAACATCGCGCGTCCCGGCAGGGCCTGCCATAGGACGGGTGGTAGCGGCACGAGCTGAAGAAGTGCCAGACCGATAGCTGCACCGAGGATGACCCATACCGGCTTTGCATCTTGCACGTCCGGTCGCAGTCCAAACAGGGTCGCTGCGATCAGCACGATAATGCTCGCTGTTCGGATGACGACTTGACCCATGACCACCGCGACCGACGCGCCGCCCACTAACCAGAGAAGGGTCAGCATCGAAGAGAGCAGCACGAATGCCAAGCTGGGTCGCAAGCGTGCGGGAGCGCGGAGGGTGCGGAGCATTGCCGGGGAGTAACATGATATTTTCCTGAAGAGAAACGTGCGCTGACAGCTTCACCACCTAAAACGGAACAGGACCGCGCCGAGTTTCTCGAAGGAAAGGGCGCTATTGAAGGAGACGACGCAGAACTCTGTGGTGCTGGGCATCAGCTGTGATTACGATAGGTCTACAATACGATGTCGGAACTATGGAACGACTGTAACGGTGCAACGTTGGTTTAGCAGCATTTCAGGCACAATTTTATCAAAACGTCACGGTTTGCGGACAGCGCTTGCACGACGTTGATGAAGAAGCTCCGATAGTTGCTCGGATACTACTATGCTTCTACCTGCCCGCCCGCGTAAAAATTTCTGAAATTTAGGAACAAAAATGATCAACTTCGGCGTGATTGGATGTGGGCGGATTTCCAAGCGGCATCTTGATCTTCTTGGGGGCGGACAAATTGACGGTGCGAAGTTGGTAGCAATCTGCGACAAAAATTTTTCACGCCTCGATGCCGCCCGGCAACGCCACAAGGTGAGTGCTTATGGATCGCTTGACGCAATGCTGGCCGATCCGGCTATCGAGGTTGTGACCGTCTTGACGCCGAGCGGGATGCACGCCGAGCATGCAATTGCAGCGGCCGCCGCAGGGAAACATGTCGTGGTTGAAAAACCAATGGCACTCCGCTTGGAGGATGCCGATGCCATGATTGCGGCATGTGACCGCGCCCGAGTGAAACTTTTCGTCGTTAAGCAAAACCGCTTCAACGTTCCCGTTGTCAAGGCGCGCGAGGCACTGGATGCCGGGCGGTTCGGAAGGCTTGTGCTGGGTACGGTTCGGGTGCGATGGCGTCGCGATCAGAGTTATTATGACCAGGACAGCTGGCGCGGCACTTGGGCGCAGGATGGTGGTGTGTTGTCAAATCAAGCAAGCCATCACGTCGATTTGCTCGAGTGGTTCATGGGCGACGTCG